>JADGNM010000207.1 GCA_017883485.1 Methanosarcina sp. | reverse complement strand
TAGGATTATCCCAAACAGAAGGGATAGCGTCTATGCAATACGATTTATAACTTCTTGTCGCACTATAGTATAACTTCTCGTCGCACAACGTCACAGTTAAGGGTGCATTCCCAGAGATTGGTGAGGCAGAGAATGCAGAAACAGGAGGAATAGGAGGGGAAGTTACAACAATATAATTGGATTTTGTTTCAATTTGATTATCTACTGTTAATTTAACAGTATAAGTTCCTGTTTTGTTGTATGTATGCGTTGGATTCTTAGTTGTTGAATATGTTCCGTCTCCTAAGTCCCACCGTATCGTCGTAGAATTCTCATTACCGATTTGATTAAAGTGTACTGTTAAAGGCGCAACTCCTGATAACGGAGTACCTGAAAAATTAGGGATTGTATCCTCTGCGGCTAGACCTGTATAAACTGAGGCCAAGGCCGAGAATGAGAAGAATAGAAGTATTAATTTTGAATTATTATTTTCAATTGAGACACCTGCTAACCTTTTTTCAGCTGAAGGCTCACTCGTTAAAGATTCCGACTCCCCCCTTCAGGTTAATTAGCCGGTCGTTTGAAGGAAAATCTTCGTATTTTGCAAGTATTCAGCTATAATATCTTTGCTTTTGCAGTCGGGATGCAAAAATAAATCCCAATTACTAAATTAACGTTAAGCAAAGCTTGTGAAGCTAACTAAAGAGGATTAGGCATCATTCTTTGCTATATATCATCGACCTCTTATTAGATGAATAGGCTAAGATTACAAACATGAATCCTACATTCCGCAGATGTACACAAAAATGCCATCAATTATCTCAATAAGGCTATAGTTTAAAAGTTAACCCATCGTTGTATGGATAATTTTGGGCAAATCGGCAAATAAATTCTACAGCTGTGTACATCTGCGGAATGTAGGATGAATAGTTATCCAAAATATTAAACCTTTTGATTTGATATAAACCGACAGGATTCTTCCGGAGGATTAAACCTCAATTTTGCTGGATTATTTTTTCAATAAATCAGATAGTTAGGTTAAATTATCAGAAATATAGTGAAATTTAAGTGGTAGTTGCAAGAAGGGTCATTGATCATAGAACCTGACACACTCAAGTACAGTTAGCTTTTTCTTCCAGTGGTCAAGCCCTCTTTTTGCAGCATACCAATCAAAGTATTTTTCGTCATCAATAAGTTCTCCTGCTTCGAATTTTTGCATAAATTCGGTAGAGATGAGATCATACTGGTCTTCAAACTCATCACAGATTATGGAATAGCGGTATACTTTGTATTTCGCAAGGTGTTTCTCATGTTCCAGAGCCGAGCGAATAACCTCGCTTGCTTCCTGAGGCGAGTAATCGGTATCAATCTGCAAGGTAAAATCCATTTTTATCCCGTAGAGTATTCTTTACTATCCCATAGAGTATTCTTTACTATCCCATAGAGTATTCTTTACTGATACTAAAAATTGATCTTATATTTTTTTTCTTCTACTTATCGATATTAGAAATTAAATTGAACATTTTGCTCTAAAGAAAAATATTTTAAAAGTAAACCAAAACCTACAAACAAATTAGAAAACAGGTTACTAAGTTTTGCCCTGAGGGAATCGATTACGTAATCATTACAGTTCTCGCCCTCGAATGCCGCTTAAGATCCGGATATTCCATCGTACCCATTTAGGAATTTTTTTATATCAAATTATCATATACTTTCATTAACGTTACTGTAAGTAACACGCATCCCCCGCAGAAATAATACTTGACCGTCAAAAATTGGAGAATAAAAGCTGATATAGATACGCGTTGAAAGCCTGAAATATATATTCCGCATTTTTATATATCTCTCTAAGCTTTTTACGTAAATTTATATATCAAGACCAGGTAATTTAAAATACTCTAGTTATATAGGAGGTTGGTTGATTGGCAACATTTTTAGATAAGATCAGTGAAAGAGCAAAGAAACTTAACAAGACGATCGCTCTACCTGAGACTGATGATATAAGAATCCTCCAGGCAACTGCTAAGATTCTTGAAAGAGGTATTGCAAATATTGTCCTTATCGGCAAGGAGGCCGAGATCAAGGCGCTTGCGGGAGATCTGGACATATCGAAAGCAAGAATTGTAGATCCTGAAACTTATGAGAAAAAAGACGAATATGTTAATACTTTCTATGAGCTAAGGAAAAGTAAAGGCGTCACAACTGAAAGTGCAGCTGAAATCATGAAGGACAACATGTACTTCGCTGTTATGATGACCAAACTCGGTGAAGTAGATGGTGTGGTATCAGGCGCAAAGCACTCCTCTTCGAATACCATCCGACCTGCTGTTCAGATCGTGAAAACTGCTCCTGGAATAGCTCTTGCATCCGCCTTCTTCATTATCGCTGTGCCAGACTGTCCTTACGGATCTAATGGAACATTCGTGTTTGCGGACTCTGGAATGGTTGAAATGCCCAATCCCGAGGAAGTCGCGAATATAGCAGTTAGTTCTGCAAAGTCTTTTGAGTTACTGGTTGAGGACAAGCCAGTCGTTGCAATGCTTTCCTACTCCACCAAGGGAAGTGCCAAAAGCCCGTTGACTGAAGCAACGATTGCTGCTACAAAAATGGCGCAAAAACTTGCTCCTGACATTCCAATAGACGGCGAGCTCCAGGTAGACGCAGCAATTGTTCCAAGTGTTGCAAAGTCAAAGGCACCGGATAGCCCTGTTGCAGGAAAGGCAAACGTCTTCGTTTTCCCCGATCTGAACGCCGGAAATATCGCATATAAGCTTGCGCAGAGACTTGCCAAAGCTGAGGCATATGGTCCTATCCTCCAGGGACTGGCAAAACCAATTAATGACCTGTCCAGAGGCTGCAGTGACGAAGATGTTGTCGGTGCCGTTGCAATCACCTGTGTCCAGGCCGCAGCACAGGACAAATAATTAAAATGTCCTGGGAAAGATTTTGTTAGATTTGAATTTTCTTAAGTAAGCAATATCGAAAAAAAACTATGAAGTGACTATAAAACAACGATACTGGGGTTTACAGATGAAAGTATTAGTTATAAATTGTGGGAGCTCGTCTCTCAAATATCAGCTAATTGACATGGCTACTGAATCGGTGCTTGCAACAGGTCTCGTCGAGAGAGTAACTTTCAAAGATGGTATCATTACAATGAAGAGGCTCGACGGCAAGAAGTATCAAGCAGAACACCAAGACTATCCGAACCACATATTAGCTCTTCAAGCAGCCGTTAAAACCCTCCTCGACCCGGAATACGGCGTCATCAAGAGCGTGTCTGAAATCAACGCTGTAGGGCACAGGGTCGTTCACGGAGGTGAAGTTTTCACCAGGTCGGTTTTAATCGACAAAGAAGTGGAAAAGGCTATCATGGACAACTTCGAACTCGCTCCTCTGCACAACCCACCAAACATGATGGGGATCGAAGCATCTGAAGAGATCATGCCTGGGCTCCCCAATGTTGCCGTATTTGACACTACGTTCCACACGTCAATACCCAAATATGCCTACATATATGCTCTGCCATACAGCATGTACGAGAAATATGGGATCAGGAAATACGGTTTCCACGGCACCTCCCACTTATATGTTTCCAGAAGGGCTGCCGTTATGCTCGGAAAGCCCCTTGAAGAAACCAAGGTCATTACCTGCCACATGGGAAACGGTACGAGCATTACGGCTGTTAAAGGCGGAAAATCCGTTGAGACAACCATGGGCTATACCCCGCTCGAGGGTGTTGCAATGGGTACCAGGTGCGGTTCCATTGACCCGGCACTCGTTCCCGTCATGATGGAGAAAGAAAACCTCTCAACCAGGGAAGTCGACGCCTTAATGAACAAAAAATCCGGTGTGCTTGGAATCTCCGGACTCAGCAACGACTTCAGAGAACTTGACGAAGCAGCTTCCACAGGTAATGAAAGAGCCGAACTTGCCCTCGAAGTCTTCTCATACAAGATCAAAAAAGTAATCGGGGAGTATTCAGCCGTGCTCGACTACCCGGATGCAATTGTCTTTACCGCAGGCATCGGAGAAAACAGCGGAAACATCAGGAATAGAATTTGTTCCGGCCTTGAAAACTTCGGCATAAAGATCGATCAGGAAAAGAACAAAATCAGGAGCCAGGAGATCGATATCGCCACTCCGGATTCTAAAATAAGGGTACTTGTCATCCCGACCAATGAAGAACTTACCATAGCAAGGGACACAAAAGAGATCGTTGATGCAGAAGTCAAGTTAAGCCGTCATATGTCAGTCTGAAGGTAGAGGATTTTTTCTTTTACCTTTTTTCTCTTTTGCGTACGAGTTTTAGTCAATTCAACTAAGCTGTTTTAATCCCTGATTTTTCGTATTTCCGCCCTATAATTAACTAATTGGTCAATTACGGCTGACGTTGTGATTCTCTAAGAGACTAGTATCGCGTCAACAGCAAAATGTCTTATAAAATCGATCTCAACTATTCAGAATCAATAAATCTTAGATGACTGACACGACACTAGCAATATCGCCAGATTCAAAGTGCCAGCTTCTCATGTCTCAAAATCCGGCAAAAAATTCCGCGATTCGGTGAATTTCCTGCAACTTGTCTTCAGAGAGACCCTCCAGATCCTCTTCTTTGATCCAGCCTTCGCAGATCAGTCGAGCAAAGACGGACAGCAGGATAGTATAACGGTAATCGTACTTCTGGTCCGTCTCCTTTCTTTTCTCGGTCAGGTAATCATGAATCTCCCACATATCGGATGGTTCATATACTCTGTCTGCCATTTCACGGACTTTGTGTGCAATGGCCATACACTCACGTTCATAGGCGGAATCGAATGCCCTGCGTGCGATCTCCTTCTCCGGTTTTGACCATTCCATTTCAACCATCTTTTCTCGTTGCCAAGATGCTGGCCTTCATATGCATAATGCAATATTGCTTGTATAGCTGATTGGGCTGCCTCTTTCATTTATTTTTCGCCCACATCCGGTCATCATGCTATATTCGGTAGGAAAAGGCTTGCCTGCAATTTTTCAGAGATAGAAGAGTTTGAAATTAACCCTCTTATGGTTTTTGAGGAAGGAAAAGGCGTTCTTGCAGTGGATATGAGGCTTATACTGAAATGAGGTTTGGCATGGTTTTTTTTCTCTTAACTTGCCCGATTTTTCGTTTTGTCATACAAAACATTACTCTGCATTGTAATTCCTACTTTTCGGGTAACTATTCAGCCTACCCAAAATCAGTTGATTGATATTGATTTTGACATCACAGATAAGTGTGATTAATAACCAATGGTAGAATAAAAAACGCAAT
>JADGNM010000206.1 GCA_017883485.1 Methanosarcina sp. | reverse complement strand
ATATTTGACTATTGGACATTTTATTAACCTTATATCAACAAAATGACCTTTTAGTATAGCATAGTGGTACAAGAGTGCCAGGGTTCGAAATGTGCATTTTATTGAAGAGGTCTCTTCTAAATGTGCTTAAAGTTCTTCGAATTACAGGCAGAAACATAAAATTATTTGAAACTACTTTCGGCCGGTGAGAAATGCATGAATAAGCATTTGATACGATAACTTGGAATTATCTAGATTTCGTTAGCTAGAGGAAGTGTGAAAAATGACTTTAAGACATTAAAAAAGTAATCTCACTCGCTGATATACAGTATTTTTTGCTCGAATGTTGGTTTTAATTTATCTCGCAAAGAAGACGAAGAACTCAGAAACCAGGGCCTTGGCAAAACAAGTATTGATCAAATCTTATGTAATGTAAGATATGTATGTAAGGTCTCCAGGCTGGAATCTTGAAGAGAATGAGAAAACCGCCAAAAATTGTCATCCTGAACCAGAATTTTTAGAAAGTTTCCAGAGTTTTCTCTGATGAACAGATGCAAAAGAACTGAGTTCATTTAATGTCTGGTTACAGGGTTCCTAATAATGGATTCGTAACTTCTAAAATCCTAATTTTTATAGTTCTCAGAGGAGCCAGTAACTAACCATGATTTCTGCCAGAACATTTTACCTTTAAAAACATTGCAGATTAAACAATTTCTGCTACCTTTTTTGCAGATGCTTTAAACACTTCTTTTGCTGCGGATTCGGTAAGGCCGGCTCCCAATGCAATTTTCAGGGCGTTTTCATTTGTGATCAGGTTCTCAGGTGCATGGGCGTCAGTGTTAAGCACAAGAGTTGCGCCAACATCAAGGGCAAGCCTGGAAACATGGCCGTTGGTCCTATTATGCCCGTTTCTGGCGGTAATTTCGAGGCAGACATCGTTCTCTGCGGCAGTCCGGGCATCTTCCTCGGAGATCAGGCCTGGGTGAGCCAGGATATCCACGTATTCGCAGGCAGCAGAAACTGCATTTGTTCCGGAAGCAACCGGTTCTGATGTGGTTTCCCCGTGCACGACCACGATTTCCGCACCAAGGTCTTTTGCTTTTTTTGCTAGGGGGGCGATCTTTCTTGGGGGTACGTGAGTCAGCTCGACTCCAGCCAGGACGCGGATGTCCCATTCGTTTTCCAGGTATTTTGCTTTCTTTGCAGCTTCCACAAGTTGTTCGAGATTAGTATAATCAGCGTGGTCGGTAATTGCAATAGCCTCATAGCCGTGAATAACTGCCCTCCTGACCAGTTCGCTGGGAATCAATTCCCCGTCGCTGAAAATAGTGTGAGTGTGAAGATCAATCAACCGGATCACCGTGTTTTAATCTCGCTTAATCTTTTACTGTTTTAATTTTTTTATTGCTGAGTTATATATCGGATTGCTAAGTTATATACCTTATTGCCCATGGATACGTTTTTCATCGTTTAATTATATAGCTATCCTATTAATCAAACTCTCTATTAGCTCTCCAGTAAATTACTCAGGCTTCCCGGATCTTCCAAGCCTTTCCACAACGTCAGCAAACGCAAAATTAGGCTTGACATCGGCTATTTTGATCCTGACTTTTTCCCCGACTTCAACTTCCTTTACGAAGACAACGAACCCTTCTACGAGTACGGCCCCGTCCCCACTTGAACCAAGTTTTTCAATATCTACAACGAATTCGTCTCCTTTGCGGAGAGGAGATGTTAGGAATTTCTTCCCGATAATGTATATTTCCGCACTCTGGGATCTGGAGGCTTTCGGAGAATAAGCCGCTGTTCGGACAAAATTTTCCCTGACCTTGTTCAGGTAGTCGTTGTACATATCCCCCTGGAAGACCTTGACAACAAAATTCCCTTTCGGTTTCAGGATCTGTTTTGCACATTCCAGTGCAGAACTTGCAAGCTCAATTGAACGTGCGTGGTCATAAGACCAGTTTCCGGACAGGTTAGGAGCCGCATCACAGAGTACCACATCAGCCCCTTTTGCCCCGACAACTTGAATAATCTTATTTATTGTCGATTCCGCGTTTATGTCGCCCTGAATTGTTTCTACTCCTTCGATAGGTGTGATTCTCTGCAGGTCAACTCCAAGGACTTTGCCCCCCGAAAGCTCCTTTGCAACCTGCAGCCATCCGCCAGGCGCTGCGCCTAAATCGACAACCGAGTCTCCCCGTTTGATGATTTTATGTTTTTCATTTATCTGTTTAAGCTTGAAAGAAGCCCTTGACCGGTACCCTTCCTCTTTTGCCTGGTGATAATAATAATCCCTTCTGTCTCTTGCCATTGTTACCTTCCCTGCACTGAAAGCTGATATAGTTTGCGTAAAAATATTTTGCAGCTGTGAGGGGTTATAGCTTAGATTTTGAAGATATAATTATTTATCAAATATATATTTTCTGTTATTTTTAAGTGAATAAATCAATTGTCCATGAACAGACAAATATGAATCCCTTTATTGTTGACGCTCGTTTGTGTTCATTGAAGCGACTGAATATCAGTTGCTAATGTTTTGACCTCTCAAGGTTAGCTTGTCCGATCTCACTTACAGGTTGCCAGGATACTCTCCAAGCCGGGTCCATATGCATATTCTCCAAGGGGAGAAGTTGACCGTATTGTAAGCATGTAAAGGTTTGCTGGAAGTAAAGAACATCCTTGTGGAGTCAGTATATTCCGACTTCAGTAGATTCTCAATTTACGTTTCTATGAAGTATCCGGACCTGTACCAATCGGTTCTATTTTTTAACGTGGTGAGGAATCTTCATTTCAGTATCAAATACCATTTATTTTCCTGATATTGCTTTGGTTTTATATGGGATCAAAAATTTGGAAGCAAGGTTCCAAATAAGCGTTCTCTAACAATTATTTTATAGTCGCTGTTACATATAATTAAGTATCCTATATCACATACGTGGACAACTGGGGAACACGGGTGAATTCACTACAGCAGGATAGTCTGAAAAACGAAATCCGTCCGAAAACCAGCATAACAGGCAATCTCGAAAATCATTCCGGCTAATATTTTGAGTGTGAATGGTGAGGTTTGATTGGTATCGTATAAACAATTCGATATCATCGATATCATCGCTCTCCTTCGATTGGGGAACATCCCGAAGCGGGAAAAAACTGGGATTTGTGACAGAGTCTCGAGATGCAAATAATCGCTTTCTCTTCAGCCAGATCCTGCTCTATCATTCGATGATCTGTGAAAGTTCATTCGTCCGACTGCAAAAATCTTCGAGAATTCGAAAATGCTAAAAAAGCATCTTCGAAGTTCTCGTTCCGGACATCTAGACGCCGAATCCATCACATTAATGGGCGAGTCTCTGGATCCGGAGAGGCAAGAAAAAAACGCACTGGAGAATCGTGCCTACTGCAGTATTGTGAGAAAACCTAAGGAGGTAATGATATGAAGAATCAAGCACCGTTCCTGGAAGTTAGTAGTTTCGTTATGGAGGAGGTAAGTCAAGAAATTCTTGAGACTTCAGCTCCTCCCAGTAGTCCATTCTTATCGATTTATGAGTCTGAAGAAGCCGGTGGTGTAATCGATTTGGAGACTGAAGAACACGTTCAATTTCTCAATGAACTTTATGACGAGGAATTCGACGAAGCTCTGTACGGTCTGGCAAGCGAGGCTGCTGCCCTTTATGAAGCCCGCTTCATGCACGAACATGGAGATCCCAGGATCGTCGGTTATGAAGCTGAACGGCTCCTCGATCAGCACTTTGCCCCGCTCGTTGCAGAGGCAGAGACTATGCTTAGGACTCTGGCTACGGTATTTAGCCAGCGAGATATTAACAGCCTTGTAGAATACGAGATTGGCGGAGTCATTGACCGGTATAAGCCTTCAATTGAACTCACTCCAAGCTTCGAGGATTTCCTTGGAAACTTAAAAAGGCTTTCAAGAAAGTAGCTGGCAAGGCCGTCGACCTCGCAAAAAAGGGGATCAGCGTTGCGGCCAAGCTGGGCCTCGGGCCAATCCTCAACAAGCTCAAGGCGCTTATCAAACCACTAGTCAAAAGGGTCATTCAGACCTCAATTGGCAAGTTACCCGCTCAACTCCAACCTATCGCCAGGAAACTGACAGAACGCCTGCCCTTTTTGAAGGAATTTGAAGAAGGTAATTATCCTGTATCAGAAAACGCCGAGCTCTCCGAGATCTCACAGATTCAATATGAGTTCGACCAGCATGTCGCAAATGTCCTGTTCGCCCACACTGAAGTTGAACAAGATCTGGAAGTCTCCCAGGTACTGACTGAACAGCAGGTTCCTGATATTTACCCCATGGCTGAACTGGATAGTGCCAGGAACCGTTTTGTCGAGAATCTGCAACACTTGAAGGAAGGGGAAGATCCCACTCCGCACGTTGATAATTTTATTCCGGCCATCCTTCCGGCCTTACGGGTGGGGATCAGACTCGCTGGCCGTAAAAGAGTAGTGGATTTCCTTGCCAGGTTCCTGGGCAAGCTCATCCAGAAATTTGTCGGTCCGCAGTATGCCCCGGCACTCTCACAGGCGATTGTAGATGCCGGCCTGCGCCTTATCCAGCTGGAAGCGACATCTCAAGATGAATCCCATGCTGCCTCTTCGGCTGTGGCTGCTACAGTTGAGGAAACAGTGCGTCGTGTAGCCTCACTTCTGGATTATGTCCTCGATAACCAGGAGCTCCTCGAAGGCTTTTCACTGGAAGCCTTTGAACAAGCTGCATCTGCAAATCTCCCACAGGTTCTCCCTGAGGAAACATATCGCAAGCGTCCTGACCTTGGGGAAGCCAGGAATCTCCGGGGAGCCTGGATTATGATGCCTCTAGGACAATGGAAGCGGTACAAAAAGTTCAGTCGCAAAATTCCGACCAAGCTCACACCGCATAAAGTCTCGGCTATCGAAACCTTTGAGGGCATTCCTCTTGAAGAGTTCTTAGAAGAGAAACTCGGAGTAGCGCCCGGTGAAGAAGTCGAAGGAATCGTTCATCTTTACGAAAGCATTCCAGGTACACACCTGACAGATATTTCCCGACTTGAAGAAAACAACCTCGGATTAAATACCCAGGACGGCTATGAACAACTCCATCCACTAACAACGAATGCCGCAGGACTTTTGTTGGGAGAACCTGAGCTGGGTCGGGATGTAGATCCCAGGTATCTCGTTGACCCTTACACTACTACGGTTGGGCAACGGTTTTACTATTTAGAAATTCCTGGGAAACGCCCTCTCATGGCTCCAGCGATGCCTGGCCGGGCTTCAGCTCCGCATGAACCGCCTTGGCTTCGTCGACCTT
>JADGNM010000205.1 GCA_017883485.1 Methanosarcina sp. | reverse complement strand
AGATTTTGATCGGAATCAAAAAGAGGCGAGGGTCCACTTCATCCCCAACCTGAAGGTCGGGGTATTCGTGACCCTCTGCGCTCCCTAGTAATAAATGACTGTTCCGTTAAACCATTAACTAAGGAGAACTCTATTCTCCTAGTCATTTATAAAGTTAATTTAATCCCTGTCTGAAGGCTCTTTTTTAGAAGTAGCTTTTTCGAAATTCTCTGTCTCAGAACCCTCGTCTTCAAAATCGCCTCCTTGAGGACCTTCTTCTTTAAAATCCCCTTTATCTACACTACCACTGTAACTTTTACCTTTACTACTTTCTTTTCCAGCTTCAGCGCTCTTTTCTGTCCCATATTTAACTTCATCAATAGTTTCGTCAAGCTTCCTTTTGATTCCGTATTTCCGGTAGAAATGAGTCAATATATTCGAGATATCCCTTTCGAGAATGTCGTCAGCCTGAGGATGTTCCGGAGTAATGTATTGAGGCCAATCAATGAGCTGGACACCGTCTTCCGAAACAAATATGTTGTACTCGCTTAAATCGGCATGAATAACTCCCATTGAATAGGCAATTCTCGCCTGCCTGAGAATCTCATCAAGATACCATTCGGGTTCAAGGAGTTTTGTTTTTGAAAGAAGGCTGCCTTTTGCAAGTGCCATGACTATCGCGTGCCTATTCTGGTCAAAGGGCTTCGGGATTGAGACATTCGGGTACAGCCTCTTCATAATCTCATACTCCCTTTCGGCAGCAAGGCGGGAAGCATAAATCCACGAAAAATGCTCTCTTTCCCCGATGTGCTCACGTATTCTCTTTACCTGCTTGAAGCTTGTCCTGCCTTCCCTGTGGAACTTAATTATAACCGGAATAGGCCCCCCAATTGCAAGTTCGGGCTGCCGGATTGCCTCAAAAATGACTGACTCTTTTCCTACCCCTACTTCATCCCCTATTGCACTGATAGCTTTCCTCTTGACAAAAGTGTTGAGGGCAAGAGCATCGTATCCTTCGAAGTAAATCTGGACACCTTCATAGGGCTGAGTAGTCCTTACTACAAGCTTATCCAGGACAAGCTTTTTAAGCCTGTATTCAAGCTTATCAGAGGGCAACCTGGTGTATTTATTCAGTTCTTCTAGAGGTACCCATTCAAAATGCTTCATGCCGGTTTCAATACCAGTCAGGATCCTGAAATCCTTTGAGTCAAGATCCTTAAAAACCCTTAGTGCCTCGTCGATCATCTTAATATTACATATAACCTTGATATTTAAATAATAACTCCCAGGCCCCTCTCTAATTCTAACTCCCCCACTCCTGTGATCAGAGCTCATTTAGTCTATAAGCAGATTAGATCCTGGGTTGATTGGAATAACATTACGTCCATACAACATCAAAATACTCTTCTACTGTTTTACAAAAGTGTTCATAATCATGATATAATAACTTTGCCAGAAATTCCTGAAACTCTTTACGTGTCCAACCAGCAGCTAAAGCTGCTTCACGACATTTTTGAAGTAAATCAAAATCGCTTTCGTCTCTTTTTAGCTCCACTTTTGGCTTAATCTCGTCCATTTTCGTCACCTTCCACTCGATATACAGTTAATCTTATTTACTTTTGTGTATCAAGCCAGACATTGTGGCTTTTAAAATAAGGGAAAGGTGTTATAGGTATGTGAAGCAACGCATAATGACTGTAGCAATCTTGTAGATTAATAATTGGGTTTTGGGTTATGTTGTCTTCGGGATAAAGTAAAATCAGTAAGCTCTGAAGTCGGTCATGATATCAGCTCTCGAAGATTACACAGAACCCCGGAGAGGCTCATATATCCCATTTTGCCAACAATAAGGATATTTTAGTCTCTACCCTTAGAAAATTATGGATTTTTCATAAAGCAATAACTGCAGGCAACATTAGAAGAAAATTATATATACTTGAAAACATAATCAGTATCTAGTAACTATTTTTGAGGTGAATATCATAGCTGATATGAGAAATTTTGTATTACGAGATGAAAACGGCAACGAGCACGGAGTTTTCACAGGAAAACAACCTCGTCAGGCTGCTATGAAAGCTGCAAACCGGGGCGAAGGGACAAAATCCGAACCGGAAATTATCCGCCTCAGGGAAAGGGGAACAAAAAAGGTACACGTTTTCAAGGCATGGAAACAAATTGTCAAAGCTCCTGAAAATAGGCCCAATTGGATGCCGGAGGAAATCAGCAAGCCCTTTGTCAAGAAAGAGAAAATAGAAAGAATCGAATAAATATAAAGGAAGCAAAAGGAAAAGTGGGACATCAGATTAAGTAAAATGATGTTATTTATACTATTATTTTGGCTTGTATAAATTTTCAAAATAAGCCAAATAAATTTATAACTTTTTTAATCTGTTATCCATAACAGCTTACTTTTTTATGATTTGTGCAGTTAAACTGGAAAAACAAGTAGTATGAGATTTTTATATTTTATATAAAGGCTATTCTAACTAAGATAGTTCAATATGATTATTAAAAATGCCCCGAAAATGCCTCTAACCGTGTGAATAAAATTAAGAAATGATATGGAGATCCACTCCAGTCTTTTCGGTGGGTTTGTCTCCAGCATTTCTCTCCATTTTTCATCGGTCAAGCGGTCCTGCACAGGCTGCTTGAATTCGTAATGGCTCATCACGGGCCCGGCTCCAATAAGGATTCGGCCGTCTGGAAGCCTTCGAATATCCGTTTTGCCGGTCTTCTTACCTCATTAGTAAAGGAAGTACTTTATCAACATTCCATACAAAGTAAGACACTATATTTCCTTGCCAGTTAGCTTTCTTACCTCTTTTTCTCTTATATACTATCTTAGCATAGTCTCCATCGATTGCTTTTTGTGTTGCCTGTTCAATTACGGAATCTTTCAGCCCAACTTCAATCAACCGCTTATCTAAGGTAATAGTAGATAAGCCAAGTCTTTTACTAAGATAGATATGATTACGCCAAATAGGCTTAACTATTTTCTCTGGTTGTATCTTCCTTGGTCGTCTCTTACTTTTTGGTAGGTTTATTCCAAAAGGAAAACCATTTGAGTTATCCTTATAAGCTTTTTTTAATTTAAGGACGTAACTCTTACGCAGTCGTGAAATTCGGGAGATTTTTTCTGCTGACTCATTTCGAGTCTCGAAAGGTCTAAATCTTTTAATAATAGCTGCATAATGTTCTGAAACAGGAATCTCTTCTATAGGAATACCATGTAAAACAAGTGTATATGCATCGACTAGGTCTAACATTTGATCGCTTCAAATTTTTTCTTTTTGTTAAACTCTACACAAAACAGCTTGTGGATGGTCTCGTTATATGTTTTTCCATACCTTTTACACCAGGCTTCGAACCTAGATATAATCATTGCGTCAGCTTTCTCATTATTACAATCAACAACAATTAACACATATCTCAACTATCTTGCTAGAATTCTTTGGTACTTTCGCTCTTCTGCGCTGGATAAGTATATCTATTGTTATTATCTCTTACTTTATTACAATTTCCCGATTGATCTCGTTATCCGAATCAGTGTAAAGTACTTTTCTACATTTTCTTTGGTTTCGTTGATGGATTTCACTTTATCCTCGATTCCAGCTTTTTAACCAGCAAACTAGTCATTGCATTAAGAAACATACTTATTCGTGGGTCATAACGATCACATTGCTCTAACAGCATGATAGCATCGTATAGAGGATATGTTATTGAATTATCATATAGTTCCTCTATCTGGTGTATCACTCTTGTGATTTCGTGAATTGAAACATGCTCTGGAGTACGGTGTATACTACGTTGTATTTGATCTAAGTCGCGAATTATCTGGTTACATGTGATAGGTACATCTGTCAACCTTTCACCCCTCGCATCTGATTAGAATAATATTCGATCCCTTCTTTACTTGTTGCTATCTATATCTCTTTTTACAACCACTTATTTCCATCTTCTTGAAAAACGGCAATCTGGAAGCATGATCGTACTTTAAAATATCTTGAATAATCATGATATCCATATTAGTGGCTGCAGCAATTGAACCACAGTAAGTGCATAGAGCTGTGGCTAGAACCGCTAGAACTTTCGATACTCTTACGGAGCTTTTGGCCATCGCAGAGGAAAGTAAGGAATTAGGTCATCAAATTTCTATTAATCCCGGAAGCTAGCAAAAAAAGAAATAAGAGAAATAATATTCTTAACTCTCTACTAATTTGTACTTTGCTTCAATCAAATTATTCAACCATTCGTTAAGGAACTCGTTTAAGTCTTTTTTGATTTTTGGGCAGTACTTATCAGGTTCGGGATAAACGACTTAATAAGTTCATATATCCTTATAAAACAATGAATTTTTCATGAAGTAATAACTACCGGAAACATTAGAAGAAAATTATATATATTAAAACCATAATCAATCTTTAGCAACTAATTTTCGAGGTGATTATTATAACCGACATGAGAAATTTTGTTTTGCGAGATGGAAACGGCAATGAGCACGGAATTTACACAGGAAAACAGCCTCGTCAGGCTGCTCTGAAAGCTGCAAACAGAGGCGAAGGGACAAAATCCAAACCGGAAATTATTTGTCTCAGGGAACGCGGAACAAAGAAGGTACACGTTTTCAAGGCATGGAAACAAATTGTCAAAGCTCCCGAAAATAGGCCTCGCTGGATGCCGGAGGAAATCAGCAAGCCCTTTGTCAAGAAAGAAAAAATAGAAACAATCGAATAAATATAAAGGAAACAAAAAGAAAAAAATAGATAGCCGACAATTAAAATGACGTTATAATTCTATAATCTTGGCTTTCATAAATCCTCAATTTAAGCCAAAATAAATTTATAAATTTTTATTTATTTTACAGATTAACAGCTTTACTTTTTTTATCCGCTTAGTTAAACTGGAAAAACAAGTAGTTGAGATCTTTATGTTATATAAAGGCTATTCTAAAATAGTTCAATATGAGTATTAAAAACGCTCCGAAAATGCCTCCAATCGCGCAAATCAGGACGGTTAACAAGGTGATTGCGATTTTAAGTCCGAATAAAAACTTTGCCGCAAGCAGGACTAGAATTCCAAGCACTGCATTCATAGCAAGTTGAGTGCCTTTCTCAAGGATTTTGTATAAAACGACAGCTATTATAATTGCTATAACCAACGTTGAAATTTCTATAATTGCAAATGCCATAAGCTCTTGTTTGGGGTTCATTTATTTATAACCTTAACTCTGCTCATTTAGGGAATAACTCCAAGTTTAACTTTTTCTCTATTTCACCAATCTTCTTAGGTACTTCCGTCAAAATCATTTGGCCATC
>JADGNM010000204.1 GCA_017883485.1 Methanosarcina sp. | reverse complement strand
TCAGGACTCGCCCGGAAATAAGCGGCCTGTGTCTCATTAAGGGTGTGGCCCATTAGAAAATTTGTAAAAAACGAATCTGCCCCGGCATTGAGTAGCGCACTGTTAAAGTACTTTCTCAGGTTGTGGCTTCTTATAAAACTCCATTCATTCAAAGGAGTATTTTTCCGGGCCTTCGTGGATAATATTCTATATACTTTTGTTATTGATTCGGTATCCAATCGCCTTAAGTTTTCATCTGGTTTGTCAAGGTATTCGGGTATTACTTGCCTTCGAATAAACAGATAATCATTGTCAGAATACACTTTTTGTTTATTTAACATATCTATTTGCCTGGGGTTATTTGTTGGCCGGTTCCTGTAATCCAGATAATCTAAAATTGCCCAGCTGGCTTCCGGGCTCAAAAATGTTATAAAATCGAAGCTTGCCTTTTCCCTTCGCAATTTAAGGGTTGTAATACCTGTTTTTGGATCATACCCTTTTTGGAAGTCCTTAACTTTCAGGTTGCTTATCTCATTTGCTGCCAATCCACTTGAAACCCCTGTTAGAACTATTGCTTTCTCTAAAGGGTCAGCTACTTTTAAGACATCTTGTATATCTTCTTTCGATGGAATGTCATTATTTTTTTCAAGGGTCACGGCTTTTCCTACCCTCGGTAACTTGGGAATTTCAATATCAAAGGTTTCAAAGAAACTTTTTACCCCTACCATACGGTTCTTAATCGTCATGGGTGCTTTTCCTTCATTCTGCAAATGCTGTCTAAAGCCCACGAGTTGGCGTTTTAAAGCGCGCTGTCGCATTAACTTGCCTGCTCTAACCTCGTTCTCAGCTTCTTCTAATAAGGTATCGGGGTCTTTCTTGGTGTATTCCGTGAAGTCTCGCATACCTTGAATATACGACACTACACTTCGCGGTTTTATATTGGCTGTCTGAAACCATTCTATAATAATAGGTTCTTTTCGAAGGTCGGCTATTTCCATATATTGTCACCTGGGAATGATCTATTACTCTATTGAAGTATATACCTGTCGGCCTATTTCTCCAAGGTGCGAAGCCTGTGTCCTGATTGATATGCGTCCTAAAATTTCCCTCTAAAGGGAGTTTTCAGCAGTTCTGGATTTCAGAATCGAAATCGCAAGGCCCTATAGAGGATTTAAAAAATTGAGAACTTTTCAAGTAGGAATTTGGAAAGACTTTCAGGACAATACGAGATTATTTATATCAAGCTGGCATTTAGCAGACAAAAGGGTTATGCCTGTACTTAATTCGATATAAATTTATCCGGACACATAATTTATCAATAAATTACATCGCGCAAATTTTACATATCACGTAAATATCACATATTTCACAAATCATATTGTAAAATCACATTAGCATATTTACGAGGTCAAACATGTTTCAGATCGGAGAAGCATTAATGGGGCAGGGCTCAGAACTTGCCCATGTCGATTTAATGATAGGAGACAAGAGCGGTCCCGTAGGACAGGCTTTTGCAAACGGCTTGACTCAGCTTTCAGCAGGACACACCCCCCTCCTGTCAGTGATCAGGCCAAACCTTCCGCCCAAACCTTCAACCCTCATAATCCCAAAGGTTACGGTAAAGAACATGGAGCAGGCGGCAAAGATTTTCGGACCTGCCCAGACAGCGGTTGCAAAGGCAGTTGCCGACTCTGTCGAAGAAGGAATAATCTCAAAAGACCAGGTTGAAGACCTTGTTATTATAGCAAGCGTCTTCATCCATCCAGAGGCTCAAGATTATAATAAGATTTACAGGTACAATTACGGAGCCACAAAACTCGCAATCAAGCGTGCTCTGGAAGGCTTCCCCAGTATTGACAAAGTACTCGAGGAGAGCAATAAATCTACCCATGCCATAATGGGCTTCAAAGTCACAAGGCTCTGGGACCCCCCCTACTTGCAGATTGCCTTTGACAATCCCAACCTGGAATTTGCACTATCTGCCATCTCCCAGATTCCTAATAGTGACCATGTGATCATCGAAGCAGGCACACCCCTTATTAAACGCTATGGTATAGACATAATTTCGAAGATAAGGCAAGTCAGACCCGATGCCTTCATTGTCGCTGATTTAAAGACACTGGATACAGGGAACCTTGAAGCAAGAATGGTTGCAGATGCAGCAGGCGATGCCATTGTGGTCTCCGCTCTTGCTCCAGTCAGCACTATTGACAAGCTTATTGAGGAAGCTCATAAGACAGGTATCTATGCGGTTATGGACACACTTAACCAGCACGACCCGATTTCCGTCTTAAAACAGCTTAAGGTTATGCCCGATGTCATTGAACTACACCGGGGAATTGATGTCGAAAATACCGAACATGCCTGGGGCAATATTGCCGAAATCAAGAAGGCTGCTCCAAAGGCTTTGATTGCTATTGCAGGCGGAGTCCGCCTTGACAAGGTGCCTGTGGCTCTGAGCCAGGGTGCTGACATTCTTGTGGTCGGACGTGCGATCACTAATGCAAAAGACGTCAGGGAAGTTGCCGAGCAGTTCATCAACAGCCTTAACAAGCCTGAAATTGATCAGTTCAGAATTATGACGGACTTCTGAGCAGATCCTAAAATCCTTAAAAAGCTGTTAAATGGCTGATAAAAAGGCTGCCAAAAGTAAAGTATAACAAAACCTTCAGCATAATGTTACAAGAGAAAGCGTTAAATTTACGCTTCTCTTCCACTTCCTTTTTCACTTTTCAGGAGGGTATTTCTTGGGTTTACCATTTATTTTACTGAATTACAAGACATATATTCAGGGTACAGGCCAGGGAGCAGTTGAGATTGCAAAAGCCTGCAAAACGGTATCTGAAGATTCGGGTATTGAAATTGCAGTAGCTCCCCAGATTCCGGACATTTACAGGGTAGCCTCTGAAGTTGAGCTTCCTGTTTTTTCCCAGCATCTTGACGGAATAGAGGCAGGCAGCTTCACAGGACATATTTTCGGAAAATGCATAAAAGAAGCAGGAGCTGTCGGGACTCTTATCAACCATTCTGAAAGGCGTCTGACTCTTGCAGAGATTGAAGCTTCCCTGGAAGCGGCAAAGGAATTCGGGCTCAGGACAGTTATCTGTACCAACAATGTACCAACCACGGTAGCAGGCGCAGCTCTTAATCCAGATTATGTTGCAATTGAGCCTCCGGAGCTTATAGGTAGCGGAATTCCAGTCTCAAAAGCCGATCCTGAGGTTGTTAGCGGCTCGGTTGAGGCAGTTGCAAAAATTAACCCTGCAGTAAAAGTGCTTTGCGGAGCCGGAATTTCAAAAGGTGAAGACCTCAGGGCAGCCCTTGACCTTGGTTCGCAGGGTGTACTCTTAGCATCAGGGATTGTAAAAACAAAAGACCCGAAAGCCGCACTTGAGGAGCTTATTCGCCTGGTTTGAGGTCTCTTTTTGAAACTTCACTCCCAAAAGTACAAATAATCTATTAAAGTACAATAAGTTTCAAAGTACTATAATTTCCAAAAGCACAGATAATTCCTAAAAGCAGATAATCTCGGGAATAAATAACCTGAAATGAAAAAGGATGAGGCTTTTTCAGCCGCTTTTTATTTGATTTTTTAATTACTGATAAGCCAGAATAAGAGGCTTAATTGCTCTCGGATTTCCGATTTCAATCAGAATCAAGGCGGTTTCATTTTTAATTTTCTTATCTGCGGTTTTCAGGTTTCCTATTAGAGGATCAACTGCCGTTTCTCCCATATTTATAAGAGCTTCTCTGGCAATAGCTCCAAATTCTTTGTCTCCAAGTTTTCCTATAAGAATTCCTGCAACTTCCTGGCTTTTGGTTTTGTTAAGAGCAAGAAGAGCTTTCTTTTTGATTCTATTATCTACGCTTTTGTCATCAATTACCTTTTTGAGAGTTTCTACGGCTTTGGGATCTCCTATTTCTCCCAGGGCCGAGGCCGCAGCTGTCCTTACAACGTTCTTTTCGTCTTTATCGGTCAGTATACCGATTAAATCCTCCGTAGCTCTGGTATCTCCCAGTTCTCCAAGAGCAAGGATAGCACTCTTTCTAACATCTACATTTGCATTTGTACTATCTTGTGCTTTTCCTTGGAGACCCTTTCCGCTTTCCAGGACTCCAATCAGGGGATCTACTGCTGTCTCGTTTCCTATTCTCGCAAGTGCGAGAGCTGAGTTACTTCTTACTCCGGCGCTTGCATCTCTCAGTCTCGCGAGTAGATGTGGTAAGGCTTTTTCTGTTCCTATTTTCCCAAGGGCAATCGCAACATTGCTCCTGGTGGATTCGCTGTCACTCTGCATTTGTTTCAGCAGGATTTCTACTGCCCTTTCATCCCCAATCTCTCCAAGAGCGATGATCGCACTGTTTTTTGCGAGGGGATAATCCCGAAGTATAATATCATTTAAGGGGTCTATTGCAGCCTTTTCTTTACTTTCTCCAAGAGCCATCATAGCTGCAATCCTTATGGCTCCATTTCCGCTTTTAAGAGCCTTAAGGAGTTTTTCAGTTTCACTTCCTGACTCCTGAGGTCCGAATTCTGAAAATGCGAAGGGAGTATAGATACTTGAGTTCTGTTCTTCTGATTTGAGGGCATTTTCAAGAGCATCCGTTTTGTTTCCGTATTCACGATCAATGGAATCTGCAAGGCGCTTTCTCATGTCTTTATCTTTTGCTTTCAAAGCTTGCAGAGTGTCTTCTGACATTTCTCTCCCTGTCTGTCCTTCAACTGTACTCCCGGCTGTGGTATTCTTTAGAGCTACTTTTTTTCCAAGGTTTTCGGAAAGAATTTGTTCTGATCTCCCGTCTCTGGTTTCAAGGAGAGCAAGCAGCATGTAACTATTTACTCCTTCTGAACTCGAGTTGTTTGTCTCAATTTCTTCTGCAAGAGCGTTGGCTGCAGGTTTCCCGAGTCTTCCAAGTTTGGATGCGACATCTAATTTAGTATCATTATTACCAGTTTCCAGCTTATATATCAGATCAGGGATTTGGGCTTTACTTAAAATGCTGGAGTTTGAAGCGTTAGCCTCCCCCGCTTGGGTGTGAGTTTGATTTCCAATGCTTTCCAAAATCCCATCACTATTCCAATAAATGGAGAAAAATATAGAAAGAGTGATAATTGCGAATAAGAGAGAAACTTTCCATCGAACGTCGGACATTATACTTTATCTTTTTTTATTACTTGGGAGCGCGGAGGGTCACGGTGTGCCAAGAAAGCTCATTTATGCATCAGTATTGATGCACTAAATGTGCTATGCTACAGAAAAGATGGGGGTAGGTCCCCCGGATTCGCATTACAGGATGTGATTCCAAACCACCATAAGCTGCTTTG
>JADGNM010000203.1 GCA_017883485.1 Methanosarcina sp. | reverse complement strand
GTAGCGGATGACTGAAGTACCATTGTGTGAGTTTAATATAGTTAAATTATATAAAATCGATAGCAAGATTGATACTTTTTCCTTAACCGATGACCAATGTATGAGATTTAGACGAGAGAATAATATCTGATAAAAAGCGCATCTTTAGACTCTATGGATCCTGTAGGGGATGAATAAATTAATATATTCGAGATATTGGGAAAAAATCGGATCCATCGCGGACTACACATAGCAGGATAAAACACCACATGAAGTGACGTATCAAATTGAGTTTGGAGCTGTTCGAACTAATAATCAAAGGAGCTAATAGAATGACATATACATATTTAAACCCCAAAATAGCTCTTATGGGGGCTGGTTGTGTAAAAGAAATCGGCATCCAGGCAAAGAATCTTGGGGGTACGAAAGCCCTGATAGTCTCCGGTAAAAGCAGGCATGGAGAAAAGCTTGCAGAAGATATCCGGAAAATTCTTGAAAACGCAGGACTGAAAGCGGTAATCTTTGCAGGAGCAGACCCGAACCCAACCGATATTTCAGTTATGGAAGGAGCAGAGATTTACAAGAAAGAAAACTGTAATATGATCGTTGCTGTCGGAGGGGGAAGCCCAATGGATTGTGCAAAGGCAGTTGGAATTGTGGCATATAACGGCGGAAGGATTAATGATTACGAAGGAGCCGGAAAAGTTACAAAAGGAATTCCCCCTCTTATTACTGTAAATACGACTGCGGGTACTGCAAGTGAGATGACATGTTTTTCAGTTATAACAGACACAGAGAGACGTATCAAAATGCCGATTTGTGACCCGCTCATCACAGCTGACGTCGCGGTTAACGATCCAGAACTTATGTTAAGTATGCCTCCAGATTTAACAGCTGCAACAGGGATGGACGCTTTAACCCATGCAGTTGAGGCCTACGTTTCCACTATGGCTACCCCGACTACCGATGCAGCCGCTATTAAGGCAATTGAGCTTGTCTCAAAATACCTGCGTGAGGCTGTTGCTCATGGCGATGATATTAGAGCAAGGGATATGATGGCACATGCAGAATATCTTGCAGGCGTTGCTTTTAACAATGCCTTCCTTGGCTATGTACATTCCATGGCCCACCAGCTGGGAGGCCTTTATGATCTTCCTTTTAATAACCCCCTATTTCTCTGTACTGCCAGCTTGCATGGCCCTTATTTCCTTCAATCCAATACACTGTCCACCGACTCCAAAGTAATCGCTCTTAATCTCCTGAACAGCGACCCATATAACGCTCCGGAGATTTTCTCCTACACTTGAGACTACAGTGTTTGTCACGTCTTCTATAAGTTTCTTGATCTCTTCTTTTGATAATTCGCCTTCAATCATTTTGATTTCTACAAATGGCATTTCTTTCTTCCTCCAAAAACTACTCTATGCTTAATATCTCCGTTTTTTTGAATTTTCGACCAGAATATTAGAATTCAAACAAGAAAAACATTACTACTTTATAGGAAAATTTTCTTTATAAAAAAGTTATTATACTGCTAAAAATTAAGATCCCATGTAATCCAAATTAAGTTGATTGTTGTTCATATTTCAAAGAGCTAGAAAAATTTACAGATTACGTAGTACTTAGATAGTGCCGTAAATTTAAATTTTCTCAGTTTTTAAATAGTATTGATATTTTTAGGATTCGCTTGAAATAAGGGCTTTAATTAGCTAAGAAGAGATCACATGGATAATAGTTTGGTGCGAGAGGTGCGATCGAACGCATGAGCTTCAACGAAAATAGTCTCAAAACCTATGCCTTTGGCCTTGATAAGTAATCTTCAGATATCAATAAACGAATTATAACCATTGAGTAACATTAAAAAAGAAATTGACAAATGAACGGAAACTCGCTATTGAGAGATAATAAATTATGGTGCGAGAGGTGCGATTCGAACGCACGAACTCCTACAAGACTGGACTCTGAATCCAGCGCCTTTGACCTGGCTGGGCAACTCTCGCATGATATGGCTTACGTTGCAGCAGCAATAGTAGTATTCTTTATTCTTATAGTTTATCCTTGAAAGCCTTTTCGGAAGACGAAATAAGTCATGGACTTCGATAATTTTCTTTTTTGAGAAGCAGGTTTGATAAAAAATTGATGAAATGAATAATTTCATCAATTTTTTCACCTCATCAATTTCAGCATAAGGGCTTTTTGGGCGTGCAAGCGGTTTTCTGCTTCCTCAAAGACTACGGAGTTCGGGCCGTCCATCACTTCATCTGTGATTTCAAGGCCTCTTCTGGCGGGCAGGCAGTGCATGACTATTACGTCGGGCTTTGCAAGGCTGAGAAGTGCGGTGTTGACCTGGAAAGTGACAAAGTCCTTCAGACGTTTCTCCTGTTCTTCTTCGTCGCCCATGGAAACCCAGACATCCGTATAGATAACGTCTGCGTCCTTTGCTGCAGCTTTGGGATCATCCGTGATAGTGAACTTGCCTCCGAGGGCTTTTGCCTTTTCAAGGAACTCGGTTTTCGGTTCATATCCTTTAGGACAGGCGACGACAAACTCCATTCCCATGACAGCCGAGCCAAGTAAGGCTGAGTTGCAAACGTTGTTTCCGTCTCCTACCCAGGCAAATTTCAGGCCTTCAAGCCTGTTCTTGTACTCCATTATAGTCATGAAGTCGCCCAGGATCTGGCAGGGGTGTTCCCTGTCCGAAAGCGCATTGATTATGGGTATGGTTGAGTATTCGGCCAGTTTCTTTACAGTTTCATGGCTCATGACCCTGGCCATCAATCCGTGCAGGTAACCGGAAAGAGTCCTTGCAGTGTCTTCAATAGTCTCGCCTCTTCCTATCTGGATATCCCTGGGGTTCAGGTAAAGAGCATGTCCCCCGAAATCGGTCATTCCGACCTCGAAAGATACCCTGGTTCTTGTAGAGGATTTCTCAAAGATCATCCCGAGACTTTTGTTCTTGAGGTACTCGGTAGGCTCTCCTGCCTTTCGCTTTTCCTTCAGGTCCGCGGCAGATCCGAGGAGTTCATAGATCTCCTCCCTGGACAGATCAGTTATCGACAGTATATCTCGCTTCATCGTTTCAACTCCGCTTCATCTGGCTGAGTTTAACTTTATACTACTACATAGTACTTATTTGCGCGCCGTAGGCTTGCAGAATTTTTCAAACCGTCCGTCTTTAAGTTATTTCATATGATTGAGTTTCTAAGTTATTTCATAAAATCGAGTTTCTGAGTTCCTTCATATGATCGATCCTCTTCTGAATAAGGGCAGCAGTGCCGATGTCTTTCCGGAAGAAAAGCTTGCCGCGGATATTTTCAAGAGCATTCCGGGCAATTTTTTCGGCTGCACCAATAGTTTCCGCACACCCTAAGGCCGCAACTGCGCGGGAACTGGTCGTGTAAATTTTTCCATCTTTCTCATAGACACTGGCATAATAGATCGAAGCTTCTCCTATGTTTCCAACAGTTATCTCGCTATCTTTCTCGGGATTATCAGGATATCCCGCAGGAACTGCATACTTACAAACCGTAGCTTTCCTGCTGAACTTAACAGGCAGCTTTTCCAGGGTCCCTTGCACCATTGCGAGCATAATTTCCACAAAGTCCGTCTCAATAAGGGGAATCACGTTCATGGCTTCCGGATCTCCGAATCTGGCATTGAACTCCACAACCTTGGGGCCGCTGGCTGTAAGGATGAACTGTCCGTAAAGGATGCCCAGATATCCCGTTCCTGTTTCCTCATAAAGGGCCTTTACGGTATCCTGCATAATCTTCTTTGCCTTTTCAAGATCATCAGGGAACATAAAAGGCAGGAGTTCCCCTGCATCAGTATATGAACCCATGCCGCCGGTATTTGGTCCGAGATCCCCTTCATAGGCTCTTTTGTGATCCTGCACCGCAGGACAGAAAACAAGGCTTTTTCCATCCACAAGGGCTTGCAGGGTAAACTCTTCTCCTATGAAGCGTTCCTCGCTAACCACATGCCCTTTTTCAAGAAGTTCACCTGCGTAAGCTCTTGCAGCTTCAAGGTCAGGAAGCTGGTCTCCCATAACCTTTACCCCTTTGCCTCCTGTCAGGCCCGAGGGCTTGACTGCAACATCACCCAGTTTCTCGATGAAAGCATATGCTGGTCCTTTCTCTGTGAAGACCCCATAGGCAGGGCAGCCTTCAATTCCGTATTTTTTCATGAAATTTCTTGCCCAGGCCTTGTCAAATTCGATAATTGCGCAGGCTTTTTTAGGCCCTATCACAGGAATTCCGGCTTCCCAGAGAACATCTGCGATTCCTGCGGCAAGCGGAGCTTCCGGACCCACAAATGCCATTTCGATATCTCTGGATTTTGCATAATCAACGACTTTTTCAACTTCTGTTTCCTTCTCAAGCAAAAAGTCTTCACAGAGAGCAGCAATTCCGGGATTCTTTTTTGCCATTACCGCATAGAGGGAGGGGTTATGCCTGCTTTTCTTAATTCCTTCCGCAATAGCGTGTTCCCTTCCGCCGCCGCCGATGAGCAAAATCTTCATTTTTATTCTCCTTTTTAAAAAAATATCTTATTGCGCTAAAATCTGGTTTTGGAATCTGGTCTAATTGCACTAATAAGAGTAAAGTGAGAAAAGGCAGTGATTTTCAGTCCTCAGAACCTCTCAATACCATTAAAAGCATATTTTACTAACATCATTTCTTAATCAGAAATATCTGAAGGATGTCCTAATTCTCTATTTCTTCTGATAAATATCTTAGCATTGTCAGTTATACCTGTTAGACTCAATATTTGAGAAAAATCTAATAGTTTAACTGTTATTAGTTTTACTTTCCAGCTATCTCTAACGTTAAGTTTTAAATGTTCTTGACCAATATAGAATCTAAAATTCCAGGAGATTGAAATATGAATCGCAATCCATTTGAAATATTCCAAAAAGAATGCCCGGATGTTGCCGCGCGTTTTAACGACCTTGTAGAAGCCCAAAAAGCTCTAAAAGGGCTGGACACTAAGACAAAACAGCTGATCAACATTGCTATCCAGACAGCTAATCGAAATCCAAAAGGTGTTCAAATCCATGCGATGATGGCAAAAAGTGAAGGTGCAACGCGTGACGAGATTATTGGTGCGGTAGTGTTGAATCTTCATCACTCCGGTTTAGCCTCAGTCCTTGATTGTCTTCCTGCAGCAATTGAAGGGATTGAAGGTAAATTCTGAAAAAACAAGGTAAAAACCCAAAGAATCGACAAGAAAGCCGGGTTTATTCAAGGAAAATGTTTTTAAAAGAGTCTAGTGCATCGATTCCAAAGTATATCAGAAACAAATTTTTTAATTAGATTAAGGAAAGATTAGTGTAGATCACTCCCAATAAACCGCGGAAAGCGCGGA
>JADGNM010000202.1 GCA_017883485.1 Methanosarcina sp. | reverse complement strand
GATTGCTAGATTTTGGTAGATATCAACTATTGCCGCTTCTGTGAGTTGTCTTAATTTGTCGTCTTTGGTTTTCAGGAACTCGGGTGGAATGCGACGGGGAATAAGAAGAAAATTCCCATCGTTGTAAACCTTTTGCTTTGCAAGCTGTTCCATTTTCGCTTTTGAGGGTATTTTAGGCTTTTTATTCCGGGTTTCCAGGTAATCAAGAACTGCTTTTGAAGCTTCGGGGCTTAAAAATGTCACAAAATCGTACCCGACTTTTTCCCTGCGCAGTTTTAGTGTGGTAACTTCCGTTTCTGGATCATATCCTTTCTTAAAGTCACCTACTGTGAGATTGGATATCTCCTGAGCGCCTAATCCACTGCTAACACCTATCAGTACAATTGCTCGCTCCAGTTCATCTGCGTGCTTGAGTACTATCTGGATATCCTCTTTGGTGGGGATATCCTTATGTTTCAGCAGGGGTTTAGGTTTCGTCTCATTATTAGGCAACGATGGTAAGACGATATCATTTTTCTTGTAAAAAGAGTAAACTCCCGTCATACGGTTTTTTATAGTTAAGGGAGCTAAATCTTGGCTCTGTAAGTGCTCTTTGAAGTCTATCAAGTGACACTTCAACTTGCTTTGTCGGGGTAGAACTCCATTCTTGATGTCTGCCTCAGCTTCAAGCAAGAGTTCTTCAGGTGTCATACCTAAAAACTCAGTGTAATATTGAAGTGCAAAAGTGTACAGTCGGCGTGTTCCGGGTTTCCTGCTCACGGATGCGAGCCAGTCTTTGATCACAGGATCATTCTCAAGTTCTTTATACAACATTTAATATACCAACTAGGGTATTTATGTGTTTAAAATATAAATAACTCTCATTTTTCTGTGATCCTGAACGAAACTCGGGATGCATAATTAGGGTACGGAAGCTTTACCTGAGTTTTGGCTTCAATTCCGAAGCCTGTTTGTTCCAGTATTTCCTGCCTTCTTTGCAGCGCCGGTTTAAACAGAATTCTGCTTCAGGGTTTTCGCCTTCTTCTTTTAACCTGAACATCTTCCAGCCGCAGGTTTCACAGGTTTTCTCAAGCAGGGCCAGTTTTCCCGTTTTAGGGACTGAGTGCGTGTATCCGCACCGTTTAGTACAGCCCAGGAAACGTGTATCTTTGAAAGTAATAAGAAACATGCTTCCATCACATTCCGGGCAGAGCCCAACAGTTTCCGGAGGATAACATTCTTTTTCAAGGTCGCATTTAAAGCAGGGACCTATCCCCACAGCCCAGTTATACTTGTTTCCGACTTTCAGGACAGCAGCTCCTTCTTTTTTACACTCCTTGCTCCTGAGCACGGTCAAGGCTCCGGTTTTCGGCAGAGGATACGAGTTTCTGCAATCAGGATAGCCTGTGCAGCCGACAAAGCGTCCCGAATCCGTTTGCACGATTCTGAGAACATGGCTGCAAGCTTTACAGGTCCCTATATAGTTTTTCTTGTCTTCAAGGGCAGCTTCGTCTTTGATCGTGCCTGCTATGCTTGAGGTCAGCTCTTTTTTGTTTGCTTCAAGCTGGGCATACATCTCCCTAATTAATGCTGTGCCCTCTTCAAGACTTGCATCAAACTCTTTTTTCCCGTCTTCGACTTCCTGGATCAGGGCTTCGATCTTTGCCCGGATTTCCGGCCGGATCAGAATCGGAACAGTAAGTGAAAGCCCCTCCATAAGGGTAAAGCCTGTATCTAGAATCGAAACAGTTTTTCCCTTGGTCTCGAAATATCCCCTTTTCTTATTCGTTTCGATATGAGACGGAGCTGTTGCCTTTGTTCCTATTCCATTTTTGTCCATAAGGGTTAGCAGTTCGGCTTCTGTCAGCTTTTTGGGAGGGTTGGTCTTGGATTTTACATTGCTGAGCTTTTTAATACCAACCTTCGCGCCTTCCTCTACAAACGGTAGAAGCTTATCTTTCTTATTTTCAAAGGGATAAGCTTCGAGCCAGCCCGAATCCTTGAGCACTGTTCCGGATGAGTCAAATGGCTCTTCCTGCACAAGCAGATGGAGATGGGTTTTCTCAAAAACCGCTGCAGGCATGAGATTAGCCAGAAAATGCCTTGCAATAAGGTCATATACCTCAGGGGCCTGAGGGATGTGTACTGCAGAACTTACCTCTCCTCTCGAAGCAGCCCTGATCGGGTGGATCGGAGGGTGGTCATGGGCATCTTTTTCTCCATTTTTCGGAACAATAGGAGCTATAAGGATAGACTCGGCAAAAGGCCTGTACTCTTTCTGCCGCGCAAAATCAAAGAGAAGGGACTTGAAATCGAAATCATCTGCATATATGTTCGTTTCTGTTCTCGGGTAGCTGGTGAATCCTGCAAGGTAAAGCTGCTCTGCAACCTCAAGGGCTGCCTCCGGGCTGATTCCAAGGAATTTTGAGGCTCGTTTCAGAAACTCAGTGGTATTAAGCGGGCTAGGTGGGCTAGTTTTTGCCTCCTTTACGGTCTTTTTCGCAACAAGCCCTTCTTTTGCTCCTTTCAACCTCTTAAAAATCTCAGCGGCTTTTTCTTTGTCATAGATATTTCCTGCCCTGTGAGTGCCCTCAAATTCTCCTCCTTTTGGAGAGAAAATTGCCGTAATCTTCCAGAAGTCTTTTGCCTGAAAAGCCCGTATTACCTTTTCTCTTTCATACACAAACCCGCATGTAGGGGTCTGGCAGGGACCGATTGAAAGGACATCTTTTGTCCTTGCCTTTTCCCTGACAGAAAGCGTGACAAAACGAGTGAAAGCAGCGCCCATCTTCAGATCCAGAATTTGCCTTGCCTCTGCAGCCATTGCCAGATTATAATCAGGTTCCATCAGGTTCTCAAAGGCTTTCTTTACCTCTTTTGGAGAAAGGGCTGAAAAACGTGCCCGTGCAACCGGCACTTTTGTAACTTCCTCGGCAAGGGTCTTGGCTTCAAACCCTATATTTTCGCCTTCCCTGTCGTAGTCACAGGCAAGGATAATCTTGTTCGCCCTTTTTGCGAGCTTTTTTACCGCAGAGGCATAATCCGCTCTGGTCACAAATTTTTCAGGATCAACTCCTAGAAGTACGCCAGGATCTACTTCATTCCATTTATTATACTTCTCCGGAAAATCGTAATTCATAATGTGCCCGGATAACCCCATTGCCAGCCACTCTTCACCTTTCCATTTAAATTCGTATGCAGGCAGCCCGTCTACATCAATTTTCTTAACTTCCCCATCGCCCAGGATGCTGGCAATCTGGGCTGCTGCCTTGTTCTTTTCTGCAAATGCGACAACTGTCATATAAAATACCCTGGTTGCTATTGAGAATAATATAAGATATAAAATAGTATAAGTAAGGAAATGTGAATGAATATATCGGAAAAGTCCCATGTTCCTTTTTTGCTTCCTTTTTACACGCTATATAATATGCTTACAATATTTATATATTTGTCTGATTATACATTATTGGATGACTTTCCCGGCGTCAAAAATTATATATTGGTTCACTGTCTGTTATATGGTTTGCTGTCTGTTCTTTCAAGACTGAAATACCTTGATTTATCTTTATAACCAATTACTCTTGTTGAATCATATAATACCGTTTTTACTCTGACATGTTTTTATCGGTATTTCATTATTGCCTGAAATCGCCTTATTACCTCACAATATAAAGTAAAAATGACACTAAATATGGAGTGACAATGACACTAATGGAAGATGCAAAGCAGGGAATCGTCACCCCCTCAATAGAAGCCGTGGCAAAAGCTGAAGGAATCGATCCCGAAACTGTCCGCTCATGCGTGGCAAAAGGGCTGATAGCCATCCCGAGAAACAACAGGCGAGAAGCCATTCCTACAGGAATTGGCAAATACATGAGCACAAAAATCAATGCCAATGTTGGAACCTCAAGGGACTGCATCGACATTGATGCCGAAGTTGAAAAAGCAAGGGCCGCAGAAGCCTTTGGGGCTCATACCGTAATGGATCTCTCGACAGGCGGAGACCTTGACGAAATCCGGACCCGTATCCTTAAGGCCGTTAACATTCCAGTAGGAACGGTTCCGATCTACCAGGCTGCAGCTTCCAGAAAAGCTGTTGTAGAAATGACATCTGACGATATGTTCAATGCTGTCAGGAAGCATGCCGAACAGGGTGTGGACTTTGTGACCGTGCATGCCGGAGTCAACTTAAACTCCCTTGAGCGCCTGCGCCAGAGCGACAGGATAATGAACGTTGTCAGTCGCGGAGGTTCTTTTACCCTTGCCTGGATGCTGCATAACGGAGAAGATAATCCCTTCTATGCCGAATATGACTATCTCCTTGAAATTGCAAAAGAGTACGATATGACCCTGAGTCTTGGAGACGGCATGCGCCCTGGCTGCATTGCCGATGCCTCCGACCGCCCGAAGTTCATGGAATTTATCACACTCGGAGAGCTCGTAAAGAGGGCAAGAGCTGCCAATGTGCAGACCTTTGTCGAAGGCCCTGGGCACGTCCCCTTAAACGAGATCGAGCTCAGCGTCAGGGGCATGAAAGAACTCTGCGATAACGCTCCACTCTATCTTCTGGGCCCCATTGTAACTGATATCGCGCCAGGTTTCGACCATATAACCGGTGCAATCGGAGGAGCCATTGCCGGAATGCACGGCACGGATTTTCTCTGCATGGTAACCCCGTCCGAACATCTTGCTCTTCCAACTCTTGAAGATATAAAAGAGGGCCTGCTCGTAACAAAGGTTGCAGCCCACACAATAGATTTGGTAAAGGAAGGCCCCAGGGAACGTGCCTGGAAACAGGATATTGATATGGCCTATGCCCGCAGGGACCTTAACTGGGAAAAACAATTCGAACTGGCAATCGACGGCGCACGAGCCCGCAAAATTAGGGATTCGCGGAAAACGGAAAGTGATGCCTGTTCTATGTGCGGTGACCTCTGTGCTGTAAAAATCGTAAAGGAAGTCTTCGGGGAAAAGAAGAGGGAAGAGTGAGATTCTTTAGATTACTCTACCAGTAATAAAGGAATAAAGATGCCCGAAAATGAAAGAAAACCCGGTTTGAGTATTCGCACTGCGGAAAAAGAAGATGTTCCTCTCATCCTTGAGTTTGTTAAAGGCATTGCCGAGTTCGAAAATCTTTCACATCTGGTCACAGCCACCGAAGAAAGCCTTATGGAATCCATGTTTGGGAAAAAGCCCAATGCTGAAGTTTTCTTTGCCGAATTGGACGGAGTCGCTGCAGGTTTTACGGTCTTTTTCCATAATTTCTCTACTTTTGTTTACATTTCGACCCCCATGCAAAAATAGAACATAATTTATTTTTTTGATACAATATATATTTTCACTTCATGTTCAACTTTTATATTATGATA
>JADGNM010000201.1 GCA_017883485.1 Methanosarcina sp. | reverse complement strand
TTCTGTTACAGTTACTTAGCTGTTTTTCGACATCATCTTCTGCTGCAAAAACACTCATAATCTGCATGCCTATGCTTAAAGATTCAGCCATTAGCCAAATATTTTCCATAACACACCCAAGACTTATGAAGCCCAAAACATCGTTTTCCGAAGCAGGGGCTCTCTTTGTTTTATCATAAGTGATAATTAGAAGGGTAGGGCAATCCTTCATGGTATTTCCGAGATTTGTAGGAGGGGTTTCTTTGGCAATTTTTTCAAAATCCGCATTTGGGTCACACCAGGAGGGTGGAAACATTGTTCCCATAATCCCAACTTTCTTTTTCTCAAGCTCTTCAGTTGAAAAAGATAGCTGGTTGAAATTCTCCCTGATAAAATCAGCTGATGTTTGCGTTTTTATATTCCCTATTTTTTCCAAGAGGTCTTTATCATCTATTACGAGTATATTAAAATTCTGCATATTATGAGCTGTCGGTGACCAGGTTGCGCTTTCCATGATTTTTTCCAGATCATTTTTAGCAACTTTTTCCCTGGGGTCAAAGGCAACCCTTGTCGAATGCCTTTTTTTTATTAATTCTAAAAGGTCATTTTCCATTCTATTATTCCTCCACCTTCTTAGCCGTTATGAAAAATACCTTCGATGAAATCATCTTTTCAAATGCAATGTATAGTGTCAATGGGAATTTGTAAGAACTCTAATTTTAAGGCATTTTCCGTTTCTATTGCAAATATCCATAACGTTCAATTACATGTAATGAGAACCATTTTTTGATAACATTTCATTGGTGACTTGAGCACTCAGCGTCCGAAAAAGCTTTGATAATTCATCATAAATAGTGCGTCATTCGATAAGTAAAAGACAGAATCTGTTCATATTGTATGGGCGATCCTTCAATACTTCAATATGATAACCATTATTTCTAACTGTGCTGAAAACGTCTATTCCACAGCTTTCCATAGAAGGACGAGCAATCTCAGCATGGCTGCATTCACTTAGAGTGCACTCTTCACAAAGTCTACATGGACCTGCACTTAGCCCAAAAGCCTTATAGTACCCAGATAGGAAGATTTCTCGCTCGAGTGTTGTTATTACATCTATTAGGTCTACCGTAGCATTTTCAATGTCTTCAGTGAAATGCACTAAAAGTGCGTCCTTATAGCTATCAACCAGCTCCCTAGTCTCACGGTATGCAGGTGAGTTAGGTGGGCAGCAAAGGCTACTACCATACCCATCGCAACCGTACCTGCACTTCCATCGAACCCATGCAGCCGTTACTATACTATTCGTATCTATAATCTTGGCATCATTGGCGCCAAGTTCTATTGCCATTTCGATGAATTTCTCATATTTTTCCAAGTTACTCACCCTAATAAAGGTTATACCGCTTCATTCTATGAGGAACTACCCTGCCTATGCCCCATCATCATTGCAAGTTTCGGGTCAATCACGCGTATCTCATATTCGTCAGATTCAAAGGCTTTCATTGCAGGGTGGACGAATTCTTCGGTCGTGATTCCAAAATATGTTTGTCCCCTAGCTTTTCTCGCTCCCTTATCAAGGTTTGTATCTACCATTGGAGGGATTAGTTCGAATACTTTGACAGTCGTTCCTTCCAATTGTTGTCGCAGCAACATGCTAATCATATGAACCGCAGCCTTGGTCGCACTATAAACGGGAAGTATTGCCATAGGATGAAACGAAAGTCCAGAAGAAACGTTTATAATTGCAGAATCTTCTTGCTTCATCAGGTGTGGGGTAAAGAGTGCAGTCAAATATACCAGAGACCTAAAATTGACTTCAATCTCATCTTCTCCATCAGCTGCCCTGTGCCTGATAATGTCTTCCGTTCCATTTTTAAAGTCGATCATCCTCTGGATACCAGCATTGTTTATCAAGATGTTCAAGTCTTTGAAATTAGAAGTTACCCAATTATACAATTCCTCGCATTCGGATTCTTTATAAACATCGCACTTTTTGATATGTAATTGAGGGATTTTTTTCTTAGCCTGCTTCAGGTTTTCCTCTGTCCTTGCACAAACAATGACTTCACTGCCTGCCTTTACAAAAGCTTCCGCCAAAGCTAAGCCAATGCCGGTTGCTCCTCCAGTGATCAATACAATATTTCCATTAATTCTCATAACACTCACTCTTTTGCAAGAAAAGATAGCAAATACATACTAAGAACTTGCTCGAAAAGTTGTCCTATTCATCTGAGTTTTTCTTTCCTTATTACTTATAAGGCTTTACAGCTGTGCGTTTCTCAGGATAAGCTATTTTACTCCTCTTGCATATGAAAGACTCTTCTAGGTCAGTTGCCATCTGCTGCGCAAGCTCTGCAGGAATACCCATAATCAACAGGTCTGGAGGAAACCATGTATTTCCAGTCGGGTCTGAAGGTCCGACATATGATGACCCCTTCGGAGCATTCTCTGCCATGCCTGCTGGAAAAGTAAGCATCGTAGCACAAATAGGACCTCCCGGTATCAGTGTCTTAAAGAAAAAGTCAGAACTGCTAAACTGAGATAACGCGCTTAAGTTTCTTATTTGCTCACAACCTCCAAAAAGGATTATGGATTTAATAATTTCAGGGGAAATATCATCAGTGCAGGATCTTATTACAATGTATTTGCCAAGTGGAGTAATCTTTCCGACTTTTTTCAAGCCCTCATCCATTAGTTCTGGCGCTGCCTTTAAATGTTCTGTAGCTCCACCCATGAAATCTGGCGTGCCCACAGTTACGAAGTAACTTATCAAAGGGTGCAGCTCAATTAGCCCCGTATATGTCCTTCAACCGATGCAACACTTCTCATGTGAGACATCAAGATAGAGAGGAGGAGTATTTTCAAACAGTGCAGAAGTATAGATTGCCTTGGTTATACATTGGTCTATCTGATAAGATGGAACTGCACCATCAGGAATCTCATTCGAACCATAGACACATAGGGGGCGCAGTTTTAATCTGCCTGCTTCCTTCAGCTTTTTACCAATTGTCTTAACATTAAATAGACCTGATTTTGCCATAAAATCACCTATCAAAACTTAATATTGTTTTATCCATAAATTATTTCGCATTGAATACTTTCAGCCAGCTTGGAAGTACCTTTTAACCTACAACTCGATAATTTCTCTTGAGGACGATAGAACTCACATTCCGCACCCCTGCCAATTTGGGATAATAATCTTGAGATATCGGATATTTTTTAAGGCATATTTAACAAAATAACACATTTGTGTCGTGAATTTGTACAAAAATGCCATAATTCGGAATGTGGGTTGCAGACCAATGCCGGAAACAAAATGAAAAATAGATAAAGATGGGAAAGCGTAGCTGGATGCGTTACTTCCATTCCCAATCTTTAACGCTATAACTCGCGTCCTCATTCAATTCGGCTTCGAAAATACAGACTACTCTGTTTAGGCGCGATAGCTTCGGTGACTGCGTGTTAAAGAACGTTGCCCCTCGAATACTACCGAGAGGTGGGAGCCCTTTCGGGATGGTTATTGCCGATAAGGTAAGAGTGGCTACATCGCCATCCAATGTCGACATAATCCCGTGTCCTTCTGAGTACTGTGTCCCATCAAGTCTATGCTTGCTCACTAAAGTTACCATGGTGGTACATTCAGCTCCTAAAACAACACCATGTTCCTGAATTGTCAACTCCATCGTACCATTGTCGTCAAGCACTCTCAAACCTAAAGTTTTTCCCTTCGCCTCATATATCAAATCGCCTAACATTTTAAATCCCTCAGAATAGTGTATAATGCGTATTTGATATAAAATCAGCGCTGTATTATTATCGTTATTTTTCGTCTTTTATATTGATAGCTATTTATTCATGAAAAAGAACATATTCAAAAGATGCACAGCTCACATAATCCGAATCAATAAAAGTATTTCTCACGTGAATTAGAGCCATTTTTAGAGCCTCAACATTCAACCTTACATTAACTCAGAAATATAATTTTCTCCGCGCCACGAGGCTATGGCTGGCGTGGCAGGGTATAAGAAATCTATAAGGTAAAGTTAATAGTAGTTAACCAAAAGGATTTGAATTCGCCCAACGCAAACAACGTATCATCTCAGTAAATCGATTACAAGCGAGCTAATTAGAGCCTTTCTAAGCCCTTGAAACTTCAATCCTTGGAACTACCTTAGATATCTTTTCTGGCTCAGTCCTGAGCCTCGGGCTCACTCACAAGCACTCAAGTTCCTGAGTGAACTACCATTTTTCGGATCTTTTGTCGAATCGGACTATTAGATTATCCCTCGACTTATCAAAATTATTATATACTTCTTCATTTATAATATATTTATTATGTCTGCTACGTATCACGTTTCCATTCAAAAATCTGTGAATATGCCTGATAAATCACAGAACATTATTAAAAGAGATCTTAAAGACTTGAAATCGCATCCAAGTAATATTAAGATTTACGGAGACGAGCCTGTTGATCTTGATTTGATGGAGAGCATAAGGGAGCGTGGGCTTAAAGAAAATCTTGTCATAAAACCTGATGGTACCTAATATCAGGGCATAGACGCTTGAAAGCATTAAAGGAACTTGGTAGAACATCTGTTCCCTGTATTATGAGGGCTTATGAAAACGAGTTTGAAGAGCGTAAAGACTTGTTGGCTTACAATAAACAGCGTGAGAAGAAGCTTTCTCAGAGAATGGCTGAGGCTGACGAATATGAAGAAATTTTTGCTGAAGAAGCTAGGTTAAGACAGGTTGAAGCGGGTAAGAAATATGGTGAAAATCATCCAAAGAGCAAACTGAACAAGAGCTTAGTCCCAAAAGAGACAAACCTCTAGCCGATGCAAGTCCTACCGTAATAGAAAAGCCTGTAGTCATCCCTACTCCACAACCACAAAAACCAGTCATTGAAAACAGGACTGATTTTAAGACTGCTGAGGCTGTCGGTTTGTCGAGAACAACATACAACAGAGCTAAACCAATTCATGACGCAGTAAAAGCTGGAAATCCTGTCGCTAAAAAAATAATGGCTAAAGTAGATTTACCTCATAGTGATTTGTCAGTTTCTGCCGCCGAACAATTGTTCAAGGCTAAACCTGAAATAGCGGCTCAGGTACTTAATGAATTAGATGCAAATCCCAAAATTTCTGTTGTGAAACGCATTAAAGACATTGAGAACGAGAAGATCACAGCACAAAAAAAAGAAGCAGACAAAGAACGCACGCAAAGTCTTGTGGCTAAAGTCGGGGAGTGCAGACCAATTATATATCACGAATCTGCTATCCGACTTTCCGCAGATGTTCGTAAAATTTCACCATTTTTCCCGCTACCGTTTTTTTGAAAATTTCTCTGCTTATTGCAACATGGGTTTTCAAAAT
>JADGNM010000200.1 GCA_017883485.1 Methanosarcina sp. | reverse complement strand
CACTTGACGAAAATCGGTGTTAAATGAAAAATTAATTGACCACTGGATAGATCTAAGATTTTCAGGTTTATTCACTGATTTTGGAATCGAAGCACTAGCAACCACCAGTATGCCTCTCGAAGTTTCAACAATTACGGTGCCTCGTCTTCGTTTCTTTATCTTTGGCATGTGATACACTTCTCAACAACCTTTGTATCCAAATCGTTAAAATTATGAAGGATTTAGAAATTTAATATTGTCGGTCAATGAAAAATGCCTGGATTATCAATTGATTTGCTGATTTTTCGATAAGATTATTGAAACAAGTAAATTGTACAAGTTTTCGAGATACATAAAAAATTTATTAAATATTTTCCAGCACTACTTTCAAGATTATAATCAGGATAACAATTAAAAACAGAGTCCATAAGAGCGGTAACAGAATAATCCGCAACAATAAATACAGAATTATTACTAAAACGACTATATGAACTAAAGACAACCTTCTTCTCCGAGCACGCATGAAAAAGCGATTAAATCCGTGAACCATTTTGACCCTCAGACGTTTGAAGTAAATAAGTCTAAGTAAACAGGTCTGCTGGGAATCGAACCCAGGTTCGGAGCTCCGGAGGCTCCAGTGATATCCGCTACACCACAGACCTTCAATGAGATAAGTTATACCATTTAACCGACAGATATGATCATTCAACCTGCTGATAATGATCAGTTAACTGGCTGTTTATAGTGTTAATTTGCTTATAAATTTAATCCTATGGAAACATCTTATAAATTTAATCCTATGGAAACAAAACCTTTCCCTTAAGCAACCTTCTCTCGTTTCCACTCTTCAACCATCTCAAGAAGTTCCACAGGCTTTTCGGATATGACCTCAACTTTTCCCTCATAGACCTCTCCGCTTATTCCGTCCAGACTGATCACGTCTCCTTCCTGGAACTCCTTTCCTCCTATGCTGCATTTCCTGCCTCCGGCGTAAAGTTTAAGCTCCTGGCAGTTGACTATGCAGACTTTTCCCAGCTGGCGGGCTACGACGGCTGCATGGGCAGTCCTGGCGCCGCTTGCGGTCAGGAAGCCTGCAGAGGCATGGATTCCTGAGATGTCGTCAGGAGAGGGGTTTTCCCTGACCAGGATTACCTGTCCTCCATCTCCTCCACCTCCTTCAGAAGCATAGCTCTTTGCCCTCTCACTGCTGAACGCGATCTTCCCTACTGCAACCCCGGTTGAAGCAGAGTCGCCTTTTGCCAGGGGAGGCTTATCAGCCCTGATTTTCTGTAATGAGATTGAATTCAGGTCTATTTCTTCCAGCTTTTCCAGAGCCTCGCCAGGGGAAATCAGCCCTTCTTTTTCGATGTCAACTGCGATCCTCAGGGCTGCCAGAGGTGAACGTTTCCTGCCGCGGCTCTGGAGAATATAGAGTTTTCCTTCTTCGATGGTAAATTCGATATCCTGCATATCCCTGAAATGGGCTTCGAGTTTTTCCCCGATTCCTTCAAATTCCCTGTAAACAGCAGGAAGTGCGGTCTTAAGCTCGATTCCTGATGTCCCTGCCCTTGAGCCTGAGACCACATCTTCTCCCTGGGCGCCGAACCTGAAATCGACTACCGGAATTTTTTCCCCTGTCCAGGGATTTCGGGTAAAGGCTATTCCTGCGCCTGATTTCATGCCCGTATTTCCGAAAACCATAGCCTGGACCGTAACTGCCGTGCCGCGGACTCCTTTTATATTGTGGATTTCCCGATACTCTTTTGCCCTCGGGCTCATCCAGGAATCGAGCACTGCCCTAACCGCGAGCTCAAGCTGCTCGTACGCACCGTCAGGGAAAGGTCTCCCGCTTTCTCCCAGGAAAAGCTGCTCATAATCCCCTGCAAGTTTCCTCAGAGCCATGAAATCCAGCTCTTTTTCATCCGGAACTCCCTCAGCCTCCATTGCGGTGTTCAGGAGGTCCCGGTAGCAGGAAGGGTTCTGGGAAAACACTATCTTTCCAAAACCCTCTATCAGCCTTCGGTATGAGTCCCAGGCAAAGCCTGGGTTTCCGGTCCTGGCAATGAGGGATCTTACCGTAACCCCGGAAAGCCCGACATTAAGGAGAGTTTCCATAGAGCCCGGCATTGATACCGCAGCCCCGGACCTGACTGAAACCATCATCGGAGGAGAGCTCCCAAAAACCTTTCCAGTCGCACTTTCGAGGAAGGAGATACCCTGTCTTAAGAGATTGGGCACGTCTTCTGGAAGCCGCCTTGAATTTTTGAAATAATCCTCACATACTGAGACGTTCAGGACAAAACCGGGGGGTACAGGGATATCCATCAAAGACATGGCTACAAGTATCGAAGCCTTGTCCCCGAAGGCTTCCTTAGGGGCATATCCTCCCTTTCCGTTCCCGAATTCAAGCATCCTTGGATCCGTCCTTGCTTCCGTCATCTATTTTCATCTCCTCCGGTATTTTCAGGCGGTTAGTATTCCTCTCAGGTTTCAGTATCCTTCCCAGATATGTACATCAAAAGCCCGCTCCCGGATTGTAAAGGCTGCGAGCATCAGGGAGTTTGAAGCTTCCTCTATTTTTCCTGTAATGTCGCGTGCAAGCATGGCTTCTTTGAAATCGGTACTTTCTTCGAAGATTACCCTGTTTGCCTCCCTGAAAGCCTCATCGCAGGTCCTTTCCAGGCTGACAACCTGTGCTGCAGCCCCGAAAAATGCCTGCATTTCATTAAGTGTGCATATTCGGGTACTACACTGGTAAGCGTAAATCGTTTTTAGAAAGTTCCGACTGCTTTCCAGGACTATTCCTGCCATAGTTTCCAGGCTTTCCAGAATCTTTCGGGATATTCCAACTTGCGGAATAAGGGAGGCAGAAAAAACAGCGTCTTCAAAAGCGTCAATAGCGTCGTCCATATGAGAAATCAGTTTTATAAAGAGTCCTGCATTTTCTATCCTTTTTGAAATGGTCCTGATCCTGTTTACGAGCATGTCAGCCTGGCTTTCCCAGCCTTTGGCCTTCTTTGAATTCCTGATGACAAAATTCGAGTCTCCTTTGTAAGCGACATAGAGAAGGGAGTCGCGGACAACTCATGCATTTTCAACGATCAAAGATGCGTGTTCCGAGCATATCTCCATAAGGTCCTGCTCTGCGGAATGGAAGTATCTTTGAAGCTCAGCTCTGATCTCGTCCTGGATGAGAAGAAGGGGTTCTCCGGCAAGCAGCCCTTTTGAAGCTCTCTGCAAAACCCACTGGAAATACATTATTGTCCTCTCCCTTCCTATTATCCGGTAGAGCTGCTCCCCGTAGGGAAGAGGTGCCCTGGAAGCAAGTTCAAGAGCCCCGAAGATGAGTTGTTCTCCTCCCAGTATCAGGAATGGCCTGTGCCCGTATTCATTTTCAGCTGCCCAGCGGAGCACTTTTATGCAGTCTGCATTACGCATGAAATTCCGGAGACTTTTCCTGGCGCGGTTCCAGTCGATCAAAAAAACGATCCTTGAACCCAGAAAAACCAGCAAGCTCTTTAACTCCTCCCTGTCCTTTGCCCTGAAGCACCCCACTGAAAGGTGGTAAAGTTTGTCCTCAAACTTCTCGCCGGCATCCCTTGAGACCGTGTCCTCCCAGGATATCCCCGTTCCCTCGAAAAGGCTCTGGAAAAAAAGCAGCCTCTGCAAATGAATATCTGTATAGGTAACTGATGCCCCAAGCTCCCTGACATTGACCACAAGTACATGGGCTTCGGTCTCTCCGATATCGTTCTGGATTACAAGCTTCCCTGCCGTGCGGGTCGCGGTTGTCCCAAGTCCGGGGTGCTCGAACTTTAAGGGAAAAGTCCTGTTTACGCCCGACATGAAAGCGATTATCAGTTCCCTATCCTCTTCCGCTACCAGATAAACCTTCGCTCCGTCGACATTTTCGAGAGCAAGTTCCTCCTGCATCCTGTTTAGGGCCTTATGGACATCCATCACCAGAATATGGAGGCTGTCGCCCTTTTCTCTGTCCCCGGATGTCAGGACCCTTATGAAATCCTCCTTCAGGAGCCCGGTTTCTCCAGATGGAAATTTACCTCAGGTTCGGTTACGGACCTCTTTAACCGTTCCAGCCTTGCCGCAAATTCCTTTCCTTCAGCCCTTCCGACCACAAACAGAGGTTTGAGCATCTCATCCATGCATTCCCATATCCTTGAGAGAATTTCTTCGGCAAAAGGAATGGAATAAGTATCAGGCCCTTTTTTCAGGGCTTCGGAAACGACCCTATCAAGCTTCGCATCCTCCTCTTCCGCGTTTTCCCTTTCGGTCTTCAGGGAAGAAAACTCCAGATGGGGATTTTCTGCCTTTTCCCTGGCAGTCTGCAGGAGAGTGAAGTAGTATTTGATCCTGTCATTTGCAGTGAGCGAAGAATTCACAAGCCCTGGAAGGAGGAGCCCTTCTTCTCCAAGTTCCTTGACGATCGATTTTTTTTCAACCATGCTTATCCCGTAGAAGCCTAAGGCTTCAGATTTTTCTATATAGATCGTTCATTTTTTGTTGTTTCAAGCAAGGGCATGTATCGATTTTAGCCTAATTGTGTTGAGATTTAGGAACTTCCTGTCTGTTTTAAAGTAAGCCTTTAGTCTTCAACTTATCATTTATTCATTTTACATTCTCCGATAGCGAAAAATCTGAGAATTGTTTTCTGTTTATTCCGATCAAATGTATTGTTTTTACTTGAAGCCAGGCTTTTTCCACTGCTGACATTTACTTTATCTGTACTGTTCTCTCTGGTTATAAAAGACCTCTTTTTACTACAATATATAACAGGCTAAACATATCAAGCGAATCTTTAAAGTACGCGCGAATCTTTAAGTAAGCGCCGAGTACACAGTACTGCTAAAATTAAGAATTATCTGCTCGCGGCGCTAATGCCTTAAAGGGATTCCCGTCCGTAGACCAAAAAGAAGGCCTTCCAGATTACCACACCACCTGGACATGAATACCCTGCTGAGACCCACTACTCATCATATACTTATAGATCTTTAGAATTTGAAATATTTATCTCAAATTGCAAAGCTATAATCCAATATAATTCTGAAAATCAGACCTGTATGAGTGTGACACCTCAGGCTTAAGAAGTCCTGACTCGTGGCTCATAGAAGTCAACACGCTTGCTATCGATTCCCCATTTGGTTTTATTATTGTATTTTTATGTATCCACGTCTATAAGATGATTTTCTGATGTGAAAATGTAATACTGTAAAGGTTTAAGTAACTTTTAAGGACGTCACCAGAAGATATTAGATTCCCCCAATTCTTTGGTCGTCAATTTGTATTCGATTGATGTTATATAATATGTCTAATATATATTCGTACATGGGGAAACGGGGACCAAAATCAAAGTTTACTGATATT
>JADGNM010000199.1 GCA_017883485.1 Methanosarcina sp. | reverse complement strand
TAATTCAGATAAATATGCCCATTGAATCTTATGGAAGATGGCTATTGATGTTGTTTTACCCAGGCTGAATAGTTACAGTAGATCGTCTCATAATCAATATAAATATACATTTACTCACAAGAATCCAGAAGATATAAAGATTAAGCTTCAAAAGCATTCAAAGACCGATGTTCCCATTGAGTTAGAACTTCTTAAAGACGAGAGATGGAATGATTTCAAAAATGAATACTTTAAAGATGAAGAATGGACGAAGAAAAAATCAAATACTGTATGATAAGATGCAAAGGACAATACGAGATATAAGAAACCTAGTTAACCGCTGTGTCAAATGTGAAGAGCTTGTAAAAACGCGAAATAAAGCGGTTCCAGGATATGGGTTTTTAAATGCAGATATTTTTTTTGTCGGTTTAGCTCCTGGAAGATTGGGAGCTGACACTACTGGAATCCCCTTTACCAGAGATTCCTCTGGGAAACTTTTCCAACTGGCACTATCGTCTTCAGGAATCAACATGGAACCAAACGGCTTAGTTCAAAATGATGATGTAATTAAGGCATATGTAACTAATTTAGTAAAATGTAATCCAAAAGATAGTAACGGAAATAATAGATATCCTTCTCAGACGGAGATCGAGAATTGTAAATATTATTTAAATGTCGAAATGAATTCCATTCATTTTGATGTGATTGTTCCACTTGGGAGACTTGCAACTGAAAATATTTTGAATCAAAAATGTGACAAATTCTCTTTAATACACAATAAACCTATAAAGCTCAACGAATTTTACTGCATTCCTTTTATCCACCCTTCTTATGTGGCGCGGGGAGCATATCCAAAGGATAAATATATAGATGATTTTAGAAGTCTTGCTCGATGGGTTAAAGAGTATAAAAGTAATTGTGATACTTATTGAAACTAAGAAAACATTTTCAGGTAACTGGTATGAATAACCTGAGCTTCAAGCTGGAACTTGCGACAAAGTCTCTAACCTCACTCCACGAAATCTTTTCTGAAACTTATTCTTCAGTTGTTCGTGACGCCACTCTGTTCAGATTCAAGCGCAGCGTCGAAATTTTTTGGAGACTCCTGAAAGACTATCTCTGCGTCCATGAAGGATTTGTCTGCGATTCGCCAAAGTCCTGTGTGAGAATGGCATTCAAGGTCGGGCTCATAACCGAAGAAGAGGCAGTCAAATCTCTTGAGTTGATTGATCTCAGACTCAAAAGTGAGCATGCCTATCAAGAAGAAATCGCAGAAGAGATTTACTGGCAAGTTGGAGATTACTGGAAGCTTATGGATGAGATTTGCAGGCGGGTTGCTGAAAAGGTTGAGTCGGATTTTTGGAGTCGGCCGGCCGAAAAATAAAAATGAAGTTTTAAAATCAGATTTGATTTGTTTGTGTCTCAGAAAGCTGTCATTAAGCTCTTTTTTGCTTTTACGTCGTTTCTATGCTCTAACCGCGCTGAGGCGCGGACAGGACAGGTTTGAGATAACTATTAATGTTGCCCAATCTTCGATATTTTAGATTCTTATAACCTGCCAGGTTCAAAGACAAATATTTAAATGTTGACGTTCAGTGCTAATTATGGACGCCATCTCTACCTTGAAGGTACATGAGAAATTTATCCGTCAAAAATTCGGGGTTAAAAGAATCGGAATATTCGGATCTTTTGCAAGGGGAGAAGAAAGAGAAGATAGCGATCTTGATGTGCTTGTGGTGTTCGAAGAAGGGCAGAAAACCTTTGACAACTATATGGACTTGAAGTTCTACCTTGAAGACTTGTTTGGCCGGGAAGTTGACCTCGTTACTGAAAAAGCACTCAAGCCGCAGCTAAAGGACATCATTATGAAGGATGTTGTGTATGCCTGAGAAAAGTTCTGTTTTTTATTTCGAGGACATTCTCGAATCAATTGAAAAAATTCATAGGTATCTTGGTGAAGCTTCTTTTGATGAGTTTTCGGAAAATGAAATGCTAACAGATGCCGTAATTCGAAATCTTGAGATAATAGGAGAAGCTGCTGCGCACATAGATCCTGATATTCGCGTTAAATATCCCGAAATCGAATGGAAAAAGATTGTGGGCCTAAGAAATATTTTGATCCACGCTTACTCTGGGATTGACCTTGAGATCATATGGGACATTATAAAAAACAGGCTTACTGATTTGGAAAAAAAAACAAGGCAGGTTATCAAGGAGGAAAAAAATCATGAACAACGGTGACTGTTATAAACTGCCTGAAGAAACTTCCAATTTCATTTCTATTTTGCGTCAGCATCTGCCGGAGATTTCCAGGAAATATAGTGTTAGTTACCTTGGAATTTTTGGTTCTTATGTGAGAGGAGAACAGGAATCTGAAAGTGATCTTGATGTTCTGGTTGAGTTTGAGGAGGATCCAAGTTTTTTTGAGTACATTCGACTTGAGGATTACCTGAGTGAGATTCTGGGTGTGAAAGTGGATTTAGTGATGAAATCTGCTCTTAAACCTGCCATTGGAAAACATATCCTTGATGAAGTCGTGGCTGTATGAAGGAAAAAAGAGAGTTTCGAGATTATTTATTCGACATTTTCGATACCATTGAGAAATTAGAGGGTTTTACTCAAGATCTCTCTTTTGAAGCATTCGCAGAAGATGAGATGAGAGTTTTTGCTGTGGTTCGAGCTCTGGAAATTATAGGAGAAGCTGCGAAGAATATTCCAGTAGATATAAAAGAGAATTACCCGTCAGTTCCCTGGAAAGAGATGGCAGGAACCCGCGATAAGCTTATCCATTTCTATTTTGGTGTAAATCTTAATGTTGTTCGGAAGACTATAGTTAAGGATTTACCTCCCTTGAAAGAGCAAATCTCCGAAATTCTGAAAGATCTGGGAAATACGCAATCCTGATTCCTTCATCATCGCATATTTGAAAACAACTTTCTTTTAATTATAGTAATAGTTGTGGATGTTGTAACTACTTTGAAATCATATTTGGAAGTTATCCATCAAAAATTCGGAGTTAGAAGAATCGGAATATTCGGGTCTTTTGCGAGGGGAGAAGAAAAAGAAGAAACGATCTTGATGTGCTCGTTGTGTTCGAAGAAGAGCAGAAAACTTTCGATAAATATATTGATTTGAAATTCTTCCTTGAAGACTTATTTGACCGGGAAGTTGACCTTGTTACTGAAAAAGCACTCAACCCCAGCAAAAGTACATCATTATGAAGGATGTTGTGTATGCCTGAGAAAAGTTCTGTTTTTTTTGAGGACGTTCTCGAATTAAAAGGCTTAGTGATTTGGAAACAAAAACCGGGCAGGTTCTCCAGGAAGAGAAAAAATATGGAGAACAGTGACTTTTATCAACTGCCTGAAGAAACTTTCCTTATTCTTTTCAATTTTGTGTCGGATCTGTCGGAGATTTCCGGAAAACATAATTAGGATTTACACACTTGAGGTACAGGATCAAGTACAATAAACACTGTGGTTTAAATCATATTTAGATACTTAAAGGTTTATTGATATTGATTTTTCTTCAACTGCGTAAGTCCTATTAATATATTGTTCAATCTTCAACAGTCAGCGATCAAGATCGTTGCCGAAACACCCGCTTATAACCACCATTTGTCGACGTCGAAATCGCCATTGAAACAACCGGCACGGACCGCGGTTACGAAGCAGCCTTTTTTATCATCACATTTACTTCCACAGTCACCAAATCCGTCGCAGTTACCAAATCTGCCGCAGTCACCAAATCCGCCGCAGTTACCAAATCCGCCGCAGTTACCAAATCCGCCGCAGTTACCAAATCCGCCGCAGTTACCAAATCCGCCGCAGTCACCAAATCCGCCAGGGCCGCCGTAACCGCCCAATACTCCCGGTGCAGTAGCTATCTTAGGAGTCGGTGCGCTCGGTGCAGTAACTTTCTTAGGAGTCGGTGCGCTTTTTGCTTTAGCTTTTTCAGGAGCCGATATTACTTTTCCATTTTTATCATACCAGGCGCTTGCTGATGCAGCTGTCAATGATACTAAAAACAAAACTGCCAGCAAAATGCAAAATGTTTTTCTTGCTCTATCAAATGACTGTTTGCTCATTCGTCCACTCTCCAAATTGATGTTTTAGTTTGATATATCTCAAGCCAGCCCGTTTTTCAATCCAATTTCAGTCGGTTGATGCGTTTATCTGCCAATAAATCCCATGTTTTTTTTGAAAGAATGTCGTAAAAGTATCTATGGTAGATTATTCTCTCATTTTGTATACAGGGAATTTACCGATGAAGACGATGTCATATTGTGATTATTATTAAAAGAATATAATATAGATAGAAATATAAATCAGAATTTTATTTAATTTCTCCAAATTTTTGGTATATTTTCCCATTTTTATTCTCAATAATATTATTTTTAGAATAATTTATTTACGATGACTAGGACTTACAATTGAAGTATAACAATCAAGCACATTAGGCTCTATAGTTTAATTTATATTTTAACATTTAAAGGTCTTTTACCTTACCGATTTTTGTACTTTGCCTTGCCTTAGTGCCTGTTACGAAATAACCTAGGCAACACATAATTTTTTTGAACTAAATCAATGAGCTCGTTTTCGAAAATAGTTAAGTACAGTAGAATAAAGCGCCTAAGTTATTTCGCTGCGGGTACTTAGCTTTCCTTGCCCTGTCTTGTAAGGCAGGGGAACTAAGAAACTAAGATTTTTTACTTCCTTATTTTTTCGATCCTTGATTTAGATATTCGGCTCTAAATTTATGGTTTGTTTCCCTTTATTATCAATAATCAGCTTTTTTCTCGTACTTCGTGATTAAAAATGCTGATCGAAGTGTCCGGGTTTTATTTACGTATTCATATAAAACTCTCTCATACAAGCTCAACAACTTTTAATACCATGAGCTCTAAAGCTAGAATCGGTGGGGCAAGTAATGCATTTTCGATAGGGGGATGCTACTTTGAGATTAGTAGGATAGTGTATGCTATGCGAGGTGCTTTCGAACATAAAGTGCCTGTTTGAGATACCGTTGGATTGAGAGTACATATACAGGGCATTTCTAACAGGAGATGCTTTGAGATAAGACCTGATAGAATACATTATCATTGGGGTTTTGATAGAAATGGTATTGAAAAATATAAAAAATATTGTAAAAACCGTAATAGGAAAAAGAAGCTTACAGTCAGCAACGATCAAAGAAATGGCTAACTGGCTTCACGAGCTGGAGTTTCTAATAATAAAGGCGATGATGTTCATTATAGTTACTCATCACCTTTACATATATACAATTTACATTTCGACCCCCATGCAAAAATAGAACATAATTTATTACTAGGGAGCGCAGAGGGTCACGAATACCCCGACCTTCAGGTTGGGGATGAAGTGGA
>JADGNM010000198.1 GCA_017883485.1 Methanosarcina sp. | reverse complement strand
TCTTGTCATAGAACACTAAACAATTCCAAGATAACGGCGGGCGGCCCTTGCATACCCCATCCTTTAGGTTGGGGTGGCCGCCCGCAATTTGATTTTTCTGAGGTAGTTTCATTGTTTTACTCCTCAGTTCTAAACGCTTATTTTATATCATGTTTCATGGGAAGCCAGTTCAATTTGGAAAGCGGGTCTTTAATCAATCTGAAACGAAAAAAGCATATTTTAAGTAAAATGCCTAAGTAAAAAGCTTAAGTAAAAAACTTCGTAAAATAGTGCAAAAATTAGACGGGATTTCATGACTGAGTTTGAACGCATGCTTGTAAACTCTTTTAACGCATACATTGAAGAAAACGACATAAGAGCTATCTCCTACAGGCTTAAACAGCATAGATTTACTCCCCAATTTCTTGATGTGCTTGTGGATTCTCTTAATCCTGACTTATATCTTGGAATTGAGTGCAAAAGTATCTCAGTAGATAAAGGGGCAAGTGCACTTTATTTCTCTCAACATTTTACCGTGGATAAAAAAGGAGTTCATCAAATAGATAGAATTTCGGATTACCTTAACAAATCAGGGAGAAGAGGATTCCTTGCAGTAGAACTTCGCATGGGAGCAGGACATGGCAGGGAAGCATATATGGTTTCCTGGGAAGAGCTGGAGAAAAAATATCTTACCAAGAATCTCAAACTTACATTGGAGGAAATCCGGAGTTTTCCTGAAATTAAAAGGGATGGAAAAGATTACAGAATCGATCCCGGGGAATGGGAACGAAAATAAAGCTGAGAAAAAGGATTAAGTTGAGAGAAGTAGAGAATCCTGGAGAGAATAATGTCTCAAACGATGGAAGCACTTCGGAAAGAAGCAGGCAAGTGTGCAGACGAGATCAGGAAATACAAATCCGTTCATGTTGTGTCCCATATTGATGCTGACGGACTGACTTCTGCAGGAATTATCTGTACTGCCCTTGAGAGAGTAGATCTCGAATATACGACACGTTTCGTAAAACAGCTTGATGAAAAAGCCCTTGACACTATCGCAAATGAAAGTCATGAAATTGTCATTTTTACGGATCTGGGTAGCGGGATGTGCGAACCGATAAAATCTCGAAAGATCCATGCCGTGATCTCGGATCACCATCAACCTCAAGGAAATTTCGAGTTTCACCTCAACCCCCACCTCTTTGGGGCAAACGGCTCGTATGAATTGAGTGGTTCGGGAAGCACATATCTTCTGGCTTCGGCTCTTGGAGGAAATAAAGATCTTTCCTCCCTGGCCGTAGTAGGAGCAGTTGGGGATATGCAGCATCTGAAGATGGGGCAGCTTGTCGGGATCAACAGGGAAATTCTGGAGGAGGGGGTAAAAGAAGGCACCCTCCAGTCCAAAAAAGACCTGACCCTCTTCGGAAAACAAACCCGTCCGGTTTATAAGTTGCTTCAGTACTCTTCAGACCCTTATCTTCCGGGACTTACAGGAGACGAAAAAGCATGCAGTGAATTTCTTAATTCTCTCAACTTTCGCAATGACGAACTCGGAAGACGCTGGATTGAACTCGAAACCGCCGAAAAACAGAAAATTGTCTCAGGGCTTATCCAGTACTGCCTGAAATCGGGGATACCCTCATACAAGATCGAGCGCTTGGTAGGCGAAGTTTACACCCTTCTTAATGAAAGAGAAGGTACGGAAATGAGAGATGCTTCTGAATTTTCCACCCTTCTTAATGCCACTGCACGCTACGACCATGCGGAAATTGGACTTAAAGTCTGCATGGGAAATAGGGAGGAAGCTTATGAAGATGCCCGAAAACTGCTTGCAGAACACAGGCAGAATCTCGTTAACGGACTCGTGTATGTTAAAGAAAAGGGAGTTAGCAAGCTGGAAAATATCCAGTACTTTGACGCAGGTTCGGAGATAAAAGAGACCATCGTGGGAATTATTGCAGGCATGAGTTCTTCAATAGTTGAAAACAGAGATCTTCCAATTATTGCATTTGCAAAAAGCGACGGTGGAGTCAAAGTCTCAGCCAGAGGGACTCAGGACTTGATCCGGAAAGGAGTAAACCTTTCAGAAGCCATGTCGATAGTCTCCGCAGAATTCGGAGGAGCAGGCGGTGGGCATGATATTGCAGCAGGGGCGACTATTCCTGAAAATACAAAGGAAGAATTTATCAGGAGACTGAATCAGTTTATAGGAGAACAGTTACGAAAGAAGGCACATTCGACATAAACATGGCCCCGGAAGTGCCCTTGTAAAAATCCAACTAATGTAATAAAGTCCGGTAAAAACAACGAAATTTTTGGGATTTAATCATGAGGATACGACAAGGAGGGTATATTCGTGAGAGTATGATCAGGATAAAGTACTATCAAGGTCGTGGGTATAATTTTATCCCGATTTCAAAATATATCTTCGATCCTGCTCATTTCTTTGAATGAGATTAACTTTGACATTGCGCTCGTATCTATTGGGACCCCATACTCCTGTACAACGGCCATCGGATTCGTCCCTCCGATGACAACTATTCCGAGATGATCCCGCTCAATAGGAACATCCAGAACACGCGTATTCGGTTCTCCTACTTCCAGAATACCACTGAAGCCTGCATCAAGAAGGTCAGAAAGGCAACTTTCGATTTCGTCTCTTGCTACCATTGGAGCTTCCCTCAGGTTTGCAAGAATTTTGCCCGACCCTGTCCTGAGCATTTCCGAGACAGAAGTAATGCCCTGTGACATTAAAACCTCAAGTGGATCTACAGTCGTGCTTACATAAGTCAATACATCAGTAAAACGCACCGGAGTCCCGTTCCGGATTTGGACAATTCCACCGAGTTTCGGATTTATAGGAATTCCTGCCTTGAGCAGTACGCCATCAATTGTTATGCTGCATACTGTCCCAATCCCTACCTTTCCCTTTTCGATAGTCAGGTCTCCGATAGATTCACCCTCGGAAATGATTTTTACATAGGGTGTTACCGAAAGCCCGCTCGAAATTACCATCTTAAAGATTCCAAGAACATCGTCCAGGTCTTTCTTCTCAATAATTGAGAGATTAAGTATGATATCTCCATCCATCTTTTTTGGATCGAATGTAGTCCTGAACATCAGGTCCTTAATTCTGGATGATACAAACTGAATACGGTATCCTTCTTTTTGCATTTAAATCCTCAAGTAATTGAAGGTATTTATACATATTATAGATTGTTTATAGTTACTAAATAGTGTATAGTTGCTGTATATATTCTTTGGGACCGGTTGCCAAATATCTCCGAAATGGAAAAATCCTGAAATTCGTTTTTTAGAGCACTCCTGTAAAAAATCCCATACAATCCTGTGGAGCTGTCAAAAACCTGAGCTTTTCAATTTTGTGTACAAGTTCATACATGTTTTCTCCGGAGTTCAGCCCCAGTTTTTCATTTGCCAGAGGTTTAAGATAGCGGATAGGGGGGACATCTTTGTAGAGAGGGTTTTTGGCAAAGCCATCTTTAAGAAGGAAATAAGAAGCCCCAGACAGCCTTTTTATGGGCTCATAAATAGAGGAAAAATCGCGGCAAACCCAATTCGCCATTTCAAGGGTTGTTTCGGAAGAGTTTATGGTCACATGCCCGTATTCAGGAGGTACGATTACCAGATCTCCTTTTTCAGCTTCGACGATTGCGACATCCAGGACAATATCCTCTTCTCCGCGTTCCACTTTTTGCAATAGATACGTAGCAGAGCCTTCAAGAACCTGATAGATTTCAGGATAAGAAATGTCTGTACCGGGAACTTCAGGATGGTAGTGACCTACAGTTTTAGTGTACTCAGACCCAAGCATTCCAGGGGGAATTGCAGTAATGTCATACCTGAGGTGATTGGCTTTGATCGCTTCAAGATCATTGTCATTTTTAGCTAGATCCCTGAACATATAATACAGATCTTTGTTTCTCTCATCTGTTGCATCAAACCATTCCTTATCAAACAATACATCTTCCATGTCATGGAGTTTTCTAGTATCTGCTACTGTGACTTTATCCCCAAATTTCAGTGTCTGTTCCATTGATTTTCCCTTTCCTACCAGGTATATCAATAAAAATACAATTGCTGACAAGAGTTAGCCGAAAGGCTGACAGCATAGCATTCAGGCCGAACACAAAGAACGGCAATGAAATATAATTACATAATTTACTAACGTAATATAAGTACATAAATAGTTAATGTAGTAATACATTAACTGCTAATGCTGTCTAAGTATTTAAAATATTAATGCAGTTTATGATAACTGCTAACTGCTTGGGTGCATAAATTATTAGTAAAGTATAAGGTACGAATTATCAATTTGTTAAGTCTTTTGGGCCTTTTCAACCATTTTATGGTAAGTAAGCTCTATAATAGTTTTCAGATTCATTATATCTTCTTTATTATATTCAACAAGTCTATCCAGAGCTTCCACATCTCCTCTTTCATATTGTTTCCAGAGCCTGACTGCATCAAATCCGGTCAGACCTTCCGTGTCTTCACTTCTGGAGATCCCAAGCAGCTTTTCAATATTCTTTAGACCTCCATTGTATCCTATTCGCCTTAAGGGATACATAAGATCTACATGGAGTTGTTTGAATTCTATTTCAGGAAATTCGGACTTTATGAAAGGAAGATCAAAACGCGCACCATTAAAAGATACAAGTAACCTGTATTTTGAGAACTCTTCGACAATATCATCAAGGTTTATATCTTTTATATACGACTTTACTTCTCTCCCATCATAAATTCCAACAACAGTTATTTTATCCATGCGCTGAGAAAGCCCTGTTGTTTCGATATCAAAAAATGCCGCAGAATCCGAAAAAAGAGGATAAGCCCTCCAGTGTTCCGCAGAAGGAAGACACTGCGAAAAAAAGCAGCAATCTTTTGCCGCCAGATGCGCGGAAGATTTCCTTATCTCCTCGGAGATCCTTGCTTTCCGGGCTGGAGGTATTGAGATCTTGTCTTCCATCTCAAGGAATTCTTCCCAAGTACGTATTCCTTGAGCCCAGATTTTTTGCTCAAGGCTCTTTCCTACACCCGGAATATGAATATATGTATTATTGAGCATCTTTTCCCCTCTAGACCATGGGAGTGATCTCTTATAAAAATACCGTGTGAAGCCTGAAAGTATTCCATCAGGAAATTGTAATTAAAGGAGGTAGGATAACAGGCTGTCTCAAAACTATTCTGGATTATACATTTGGGTTAAAAATCGCAACATTTATCTCTTATAAAAACATATATTACATAAAAAGTATACTTTTTAAGAAATTTAAGTTCAGTGTTTCCTATGTTCAAAAAGTACGATCAAAAGCAGCAATTTTTACTTCCACTTAATTTGGAAGAGTTTGTTTCTGAAGACCATATTTCCCGAGT
>JADGNM010000012.1 GCA_017883485.1 Methanosarcina sp. | reverse complement strand
GTTGAGAAAATTCGATTTGATTAAAACCGAACACGGAGCTGGCATTGTAAAAGGTAAAAGATCTACTGGCTATTTTGCTATAACTGATGTTATGGGAAACAAAATACATGATAGTGTTAATGTAAAAAGAAATTGTGAACGATTGAGGACTAGGACAACTACCCTAATTGAACAGAAAGTAATCCCGGGAGAGTTGACGCATTCCTCCCCCACCTGTCGGGCTACGCCCTCCGAGGAAGGGGTCTCCTGCTTATGAGGATGAAAAAATACGATGTGATTGTTGTCGGAGCCGGCGTAAGTGGGCTTCTAGCAGCGTTAACACTCTCAAAACATGGAAAAAAAGTCCTTGTTCTTGAGAAAAGCCTTTATCTGGGTGGTAACTGCAATAGTTACATGGTTGACGGCTACCAGGTGGACACCGGAGCACATGCAATAACCCACCTGCTTGAAGGCCCTTTGAAGAGGCTTATGGATAATTACTTTGATTTCCTGCCTGTATTTGAGGACTACGGGTATTACTATGTTCGGACCGAAAATGCATTTATGAAGGTCCCTTCCAACTTGAGAGATTTCGTAACTTTTGACGTGCTTCCGAGAAAGGACAGGGTTTTACTTTCCCAGGCTCTTACTAAAGCCTTTACCCTTTGCTCATTCGGAATAGATCTCTCGAATCAGTCAGTATACGACTTTATGCCAAAAAATCTCTCACAGGACACTTATGATTTTGTGGACACGATATCCAAATTTCTTTCGGGCAGGTCCATGAGAGAAACCTCAGCCCAGCGTGTCCTGTGGGGGAGCAGTTTTCTCAGGGACAGCATTACTCAGGAACAGTTTGATGCAATGATAGGTAGATCCGATCCAAAAAAGCTTCAGTCTGCGGAATCAATTCTTGCCTCAGTTCTTCCATATCACCTTCATGCTTCGCTTCAGGCCAGGGTGACAAGAGTCGCCCAGCCCTTTACATCCCTGGAAAGACTTGCAACAAATGAAGTAAATAATTCCCAGGGCTACCCCAGAAAAGGATTAAAGGCCCTGCTTAACGCTATCCTCTATTCCCTTCCGGAAACTGTAGAGATCAAAAAGGAGTGTGAGGTAACATCCATTCTGGTTCAGGATGGCAAGGTCTCTGGTGTGGAAGCCGACGAAATCTATAGCTCCGATCTCATTATCTATACGGGCTTTGCAACCGAGCTCCCCAAACTTATAAAAGATCTCCCAAATGATTACGCAGGAGACCTCAATGGTATTGTACACAGTAAAAGCCTGACCATCTGGCTTGGCCTGGAAGAAGAATTTCCTGAGTTCAATTATACAGGTTCTGAGATATGGTTTAAGGATTTTGCCTACTGGGCAATGCCTATTAGCAATTACGACCCATCTCTTGCCCCCAAAGATAAGCAGCTTGTAGGCTTCTCCTTTGTCATCGACGAAAATAGAAGTGAAGAACATGAACTGAAACAGGCTTACGAAACAATTTTCCACGCTCATCCAAAAATCGAAAACCATATCGAAATGCAGCACGAACAGTTTATCGTTCCCGAAAAAGCTGCGGTCACAATTGACGGAAAGTTTGCAGATATCCGGACTCCCATCCGGAATCTCTATATAGCAGGCACAGATACTGACAAGCGCAGTATGGGAATCACCCGGGCTTCATATTCTATTATTGAGCTCCTAAAAATACTTAATGAAGATGGAAATCTCCATTAAAAAATTTTCGGTAATCCATTACTCACAGGGTGACATCAAAAATATAAACGGGCCCGTCGCGATTCGAACACGAGTCAATGGGTATCTTCGCAAAAAGTCTTACATCGAAGCCCATTAGGATATCCGCTACCCTACGAGCCCATGGTACGGCAGTAGTGATAGGGACTATCCGTATTTAAGTTTTCTCTAAAAAGCCGGATTAATTATTTTAAGCCTGTCATAATTCTCATCCCTTGAGGTGTGATATCAAATAGGGAATACTTTACCGGAACAGCTTTCTCTCTCATTTTTTCGATGTAAATATATTATTCAGTCTTCCCTGAGCTGAAGTTTTCCTGGGACATCAGCCGTATCAGTCCAAAGGCCATATAACCGGCAAGGCGGTGAGTCAGATAATAAGAGTCCTCATCCATGATGAAAAGGCTTGTGCATTCGTTTTTTAAAAGAATTATGCTTATCGAGCTGAATTCGTCGGCAAACTCCTTTATATCGTAGTTTATGGCCATTGCCCCAATATTGTCAATGACCACAATATCAACCTCAGAAGACATTGCACTGAGATACTCAATTATATCCGTATCCACGGAGCAAATTCCTTTCCCGAATTTGGAAACGAATTTGATCTTGTTCATCTTATCTTCGAAGATATTTCTGATACTAAGCTGGCCGCTCTCCAAAAAAGGTTCGAGGTCAAGTTTAACGCTTCGGGACTGGCTAAGGACATCTTCAGTAAGTTCCCTCGTTAGAATCATTATGCATTTTCTGCCTTCATGACAGCTTCTGTGCAGGAAATGAAGCGCTAAAATAGTTTTTCCGGCACCTGGAGGGCCCGTGACCAGAATACCCTTTCCTTTAGGATAACCTCCATCCATCAACATATCCAGCCCTTCAATTCCCGTAGACAAACTCTCCATATTATCACCTTAATCTCGAAAATTCCTTCCAAAAACACCTTAAATTAACTCAGTTTCTTAGAAAGCAGATAGTTAATCCAGGTATCTTTCCTTAAAAGCGGAAATCTGCTTATTACTTCCCGCAACTGCGATCGTATCTCCTGCTTTTATAGCTGTCCGCTTGGTAATAGAAGTTATAACAACTTTTTCTCTTTCAATACCTATTATGGTGCACCCTATATTGTTTTCAAGATTGAGATCTTCAATTCGTTTATTTTCAAGAAAAGAGCCATGGTCAACGTGATGCTTTTCAATTTCTATGCCTTCGTAAAGCATTATATCCTCATCAATTCTGCAGCTTTTTCCCATGCAATTTGCAGTCATCTTGGCAAGCATCTGGCCAGCTACTATGGAAAGCGAACCAACGTAGTCCGCTCCAGCCTTGTAAATCTTGTCTATGGACTTTACGGAATTTGCTCTTGCCACAATGGTAGCTCCCGGATTAAGACTCCTTGAGATGAGGGTTGCAAAAATAACATTGGTATCGTCATTAAGGGCCACAAAAATAAAAGGAGCTGTTTTTACTCCAGCTGCAATCAGTATATCTTCATCCGATCCATTACCAATTAAATGTTCGAAGTCAACGTTCTCAAAAACTTTTTCATCAGTATCTACAACTACGAAACGAAATGGCCCTCCGGACAGTACGTTAACGATGCTTTTACCAACATCTCCATACCCGAGTACAACCAGATGATGTCCCTTTAGTTCCATTCTTACCCCGAATCTTCAGAATCTGCGCTTATAAAATTTATAATGTATATCAAGCTATTTATTATGTATATCAAGCTATCGGATCAGTGTGTCAATTTCTTCAATTTTGCAAGCCCCTCCGGAGTTCCTATAGCCAGCAGGACTGAGTTTTCCTTAATTACGTCTTCTTCCTTCGGATCAAAGAAGAGAGTCCCGCTTTTCCAAATTCCCACAATTTTTGCATCTGCCAGATGCTGCTGGCTGGAAACTTCCTTAATCGTCTTGCCTATAAGAGGACTTTTCAGATAGATAGGAAACTCAACTACATGAACCCCTTCAAAAATCTCAGTTGCCCCCGTGACCCGGCTTACAAGCCTGTCCATCGCTTTTTTTCCGATAAACTGCCCGAACATCCATTTAGGGGAGACGACTGTGTCTGCCCCTGCATATTTGAGGTACTTTGAGTTTGCCCTGTCCTCAACAATAGCAATAATGGTAAGATGATCAAACTCTCGGGCAGTAAGGACGATATTTGCATTTTTTTCATCAGACTTGTTTGCAATAAGGAGTCTTGCTTTCTCGATGCCTGCATTTATAAGTGTCTGCTTATCGCTCGGAACTCCCAAAATACAGGAGGTATCCTTATAAGAAAGTTCTCTGATTAACTCTTCTTCTTCATCTACTATTACGAACATTAATTGCTGCTCGGTTAGTTCATCTATCAGAGTTTCAACAAGCTGGTTGTATCCACAGATAATTATGTGATCTTTCATCCCGGGAGAGACCTTTCTCGGTAGCCTGAACTTAACAACTTTGTCCATCCAGGGAGAAATAATATAATTTACAAGAAAACCCGAAATTAGAATGATCCCTACAAGCTGTATAATTATGGTAAAAACTCTTCCGGCCAGAGACCTGAAGACAACATCACCATAGCCTACAGTATAAATCGTACTTGAGGCAAAATAGATGGCAGTTATTACGTTTGCATTTTCAGGTTGATTCTCAAGAATCATAAGATATTTGAAAAGAAGAACATATGATACAAGCAGGAGTACAGCTGCAGTTTTATATGCGATATCGGACTTCTTGTGGAGTATCTTCCGGAGCCTGGCTTTAATATTAATTTTTTTCCTTCTTGATATAAACATATTTAAAATCCTGCCTTAACTTTCCTGCTATAAATTAGGCTGAAATAGGGATAAATTAGATTAATCCCCAACCATCCGGTTTTCATATAGATCTGGATTGTAACGCATCAGGCTCACATCCATTGTCCGATAAAAGGCCCGAATATCATAAATATAAATGAGAAAAGAATCAATATCGAAAAGCTTGTTGTGATGGAGCTTGAGACTTTTTCTGACGTTGTCTCACTCCTGGTAAGCCTGTAAACAAAGGAATAGGCATAGTCCTTGAATACGTGTCCTCCGTCCAGAGGTACCGCAGGAAGACAGTTGAATAGTCCTACATAGAAGTTCAACCAACCGATCCAGAGCAAAGTATTTGCAATCCAGAAAATCCCAATTCCTAAAGGTTCGGCCCAGCCTACGGGATGATAAAACTGCATAATAGTACCTGAAAAGCCGCGGAATCCTTCGCCTGCAAATCCGTATATGGGAAGGCCGAAAAGGATAATCCAGCCTGCAGGCACTGTAAGCAAAGAAGGAATTTGCTTGAGGGCTTCAAGATATAACTTTGCTTGCGGCATCCCTATGGAGATTCCGAGTGCTGGACAATCCGCAATTCCGTTATTCCCGTACATGACTCCAAGGAAGCCGTGTTTACTTTCTGAAGGATTGGACGAGAGCTGCACATTAAAAACAACAGTGCCGTCTTCAGTAAGTTTGCCCGTATAGTTTGCAGGAGGCAGCAGCTCTATCTCTATATTCTCGTTTGCCTGAGTTTTCTCCATGAAGTTTACGAAACTTGCAACACTTTGCATTTTTGTATTATTGATCCTGATCATTTTCATTCCGGTCTCAATTCCTGCAGATGCTGCCGGGCTTCCTTCAACTACCCCCCCTACCAGCACTCCACTAATGGAATTGTTCGGAGCTGAAACGGTCTTCAAATCGTGCACAGAGGCAATACCATCTTTTGTGGTGTAAATGCGTACAGTGTCATCAGGCTTGATCGTATCAAGATATGTTAAAAAGTCGATTGCTGTTGCCACGTTCGTATCATTAATCTGTGTAATTATCATACCTTGCTGGAGCCCTGCAAGGTCAGCCGGAGAACTTTTATTTACGCTCAGGATCAAGGCATCACTCGAAGGAGCAATTGACCCCAGAACAGGCCCGAAAAAGAGCAGGAAAGCGATAAAAGCCACGCTGAAATTAGCCATAACTCCGGCTGCAAGAATTCTGGCCCTTTGTGTTCTTGTTGCAATTGTTACAGGCCTGGATTCTAATTTGTCGGGCACAGGTATCTCAGTTTTTCGATTCCTTTGATTTTCTCCCTCCCGTTCTCTAATTTCATCGATAGTGGCTGTGAGAGATATTTCTTTTTTTACCTCTTCCCTTTTTCCGAAAAGCTGTTCATCATCCGGTTCTGCAAAACCTCCCACAGGGATCAAAGCAAGCAAGATTCCCATTGATTTGACCCTGATGTTTTCAACCCTGCAGAGAATCGCATGAGAGAACTCGTGCACAACAAGAGTTACTATTAGGGCAATAATGCCCCAGGTGAAGGGAATGAATTCGTTTACTCCCGGGATCAGAAAAATATTCCTTGCCGAATTATACTTTCCAGGCTGTGGCACGTTTCCATTGAGGAAAGAAGCGTAGAGTGCAATATCCGATAGTGCAATGACCAGGAACATGGAAATCATACCCGCAAACATTAGCAGTATTCCAACGTTTGCGAAGATTCTCCAGAAAAACTTCGGGCGGGCCAGTACATCCAGTAGTTTGAGACCTTTAGTTGTCCTGATCATGAGAATCGGAAGCGGCCCGAAAGTGCTAATGTTATACTTTTGTAGAATACCCTTTCTGTTAAGAAAGGAAATGAAGAACCAGTACAATAAAAAAATACCCAGTGCAATGCTTGTGCCATCCAAGGAAAATTCTCCGGAAATATTAAGCTGAAGCAATTATTAACTTCAAATTTCGAGCTAGCAATTTTTGATTTTAAGTCTTGTTACAATCCTGTTGCAGCTTTCGTCGTTCAGGCTTAAATCAGTTGCTTTTAGATTAATTGGACATCAATGTTCAATCATTATGCGTTGCATCTATTATTAATTCTGTTAGAGTTTCTAACTTGAATATACAAAATATTATAGTGTTTTTCACTGTATTAAATTGAATAAAGTTCGAAATTGGGCAAAGTTTGCCAGTCTCTTTTTCAAGAAACTTCTATTTGGATTGCGGCATATTTTAGGAGTGCAATATATATTACTACATAATATTTATATAAAAATGTGTATGGGAATGTAATTAACACTGCTACAAAGTCATTTTTGTAACAAAAGAAACGTAAAACAATAAATAATAGCTACACGGCAAATTCCTCTATATCAACAATTTTTTTTCTTGGGGGTTCAAATTAATAGGTGCCCCCTCTTCAACCCGTAGATCTAGAAAATACAGATATAAGACATATATCTGCAGGCTTTTACTTTTCTTTCTTTCTTTCCTGACCTCCCTTCTCGTTTTCACCTTCTTTCTTGAAGTCAAGAGAAAGAGAGTTGATGCAGTAGCGTTTTCCGGTTGGTTCCGGCCCGTCTTCAAAGACATGCCCCAGGTGGCTTCCGCAGCGCGAGCAGACTATCTCGATCCTGTGCATGAAATTGCTGTTGTCCTCCTGAAGCCTGACCTTATCGCTCGAAATTACATCGTAAAAGCTTGGCCAGCCGGTCCCGGACTCAAATTTCGTATCCGAGGGAAAAAGCTCCTGCCCGCAGGCAGCACACCTATAGACTCCATTTTCCTTATTATAGTATAGCTTGCCGGAAAATGGTCTTTCTGTGCCTTTTTGCCTCAGGACATGATATTGTTCAGGCGTTAGAACTTTCTTCCATTCTTCTTCAGACTTTTCAATCTTATTTTGTGCCAGTTACAATCCCCCTTTGTGTATATGAATTAGCCATTTCGGAAATATTAGTTTAACCGCTACATCTGCAACAAAAGTTAAGCCTCATTCTCAAGTTCGGTCAATAACTCTGGATTTTTCCCATAGAATCCATCTATTTCCCAAGCAAAAAAGTGAGATAAAAAATCTCTTACAATAATAAACAAGCCGGATGTAGATTAATTCGGCCTCATAACAAAATAAAAAGAAAAATTTTTGGCCAGGAAGATACGGCCTGAAGCAGGAATTTTCTAAGCTATACAGTAGATGGATTTGTTGACTGAGCCCCGAAAGCATGGGTGTGCTTTTGTTCAATATAATTTCCGTAGAAATTTGCAACGAATATTGAGCTTGTGAAGCAAAGGCCCGGTATGCCTATAAGTATAAACGAGAGGATTAAAAAGACAATTGTAACTGCATATTGTTTAAGCATTGTCATGATGTAATCTCCAAGATTATCCTTAACAACATTCAGGAGGTCAAACTCAAAGAAAGACTCAATGGTCTGTTTCCTGAAGAAGTTAACCATAAGAATCGGAATTACGAAGAATGCAAGCAAAAAGCTAACCAGGCTTCCTAGAGATGTACTGATATAACTTGCAATGGATATCACAATTATATATGCGATATAGAAAGGAAGAGCTTTCACGAAAGTTATAACCCCGAGTTTCAGGTCTTCTATTATTTCGAGTTTGATGAGCCCTTCATATCTGCCCTCGATAAACTCGTTAACCAGTCTTACAACATAACCGAAAAGTACAAGCCATCCCAGAATCGGGATAAGCAGCAAAAGTGCATATATAAGCCTTGTTGGCGTTATAAACGGATACTTAAAAGCATCTGACAATCGTAAAGTTTCTATAATTATCACCAGACTTGATATGGCTTTATATGTATATAATACTTTGTAAATATAAAACTAAAGACGCTATTGTTTGGAAAACCATATTCAAGATTGATGTTTGCGTATTTGGTGCAGTCTTTTTTCAAAAGGGAGTTGCATAGAGACCAATATCAGCCTGATAGACAAAACAAAAAAAAATTGGATAGGATCGTGGTGAATAACCCACGGATCTTCTCACACCTATACAGAAAAGAAAATTAATTCAGGGATTATTTCTTCTTCTTTTCCTTATCAAGCTTTTTCTTTGCGTCTTTGCTGCCTGCGGTAGCCAGCTTTTCCAGCTCTTGCATCTTTTCTTTCTTAGCGCTCTTTTTCTTATCCATATCCTTTTTAGACATTGCCATGGTGCATACCTTCATAGATATTGGTAAATGCAATATCTATCAGGCAATACTGCTGTGAGTGCCTCAATAGATATCGCTTGATCTGTAACCTTCAGCTTTAAAAGTATTTATCAGTTTCCCGCGAGATGAAAATTCAACTTATGGGTTCTGATGAAAAGCCGAAAAAAATGTATAAAGAAAAGACAAGGACACTTTTCTTTATAACTAGAACTACTGCCCTTCTCTTTCTTTCCTGTATTTGCACATGGCCCTGATGAGCCCATTGAATGGGGGAGACGGCCTGCCAGGCCTTGACCTGAACTCGGGGTGGAACTGGGATGCGAAGAAGAAGCGCTTGCCAGTGATCTCGGCAATTTCCATCCGGTTTTTGTTTTTGCCGGAAAAAACAATACCAAAAGATTCCAGTTTGTCCACGAACTCGGGATTGACTTCATATCTGTGGCGGTGGCGCTCTACAATGTAGTTGGTCCCGTAGAGCTTTGCGGCGACAGAACCTTCTTTGAGAAGGGCTTCATAATCTCCGAGGCGCATGGTACCTCCCATCTCCGCAACACCTGTCTGCTCCGGGAGGATATCAATTACCGGATAGGGAGTATCTTCATCAAACTCCGTACTGTTTGCTTTTTTCAGGTTAGCAACATTTCTTGCAAATTCAATAACTGCAAGCTGCATTCCAAGGCAGATCCCCAGGAAAGGGATATCATTTTCCCTGGCGAATTTAATTGCCAGCATCTTTCCCTCGGTCCCGCGCCCGCCAAAACCCCCAGGGATAAGGATTCCGTCAAATTGCTCGAGCTGTTGAACCGCAGCCGGGTCTTCTTCCAGAGTTCCGGATTCAACCATACTAACTTCAACTCTGCACCCGTTATCAATACCACCGTGCTTGACAGCTTCAAGAATGCTCAGGTAAGAATCCTCAAGATTGGTATATTTCCCAACAATTGCCAGTTTGACCTTTTCTATAGTGGATTTCATCCTTGCAACCATATCTTTCCATCCGCCGTTTTCTACAGGGGATTCAAGTTTCAGGTGCTTCATCAACTGGTCAGTCAGTCCCTGTTCCTCAATCAAAAGAGGCACTTCGTAAATATCATCGGCATCATAGGCGCTAATTACCAATTCCTGGGGCACGTCACAAAAGAGAGCGATTTTTTCCTTGGCACCTTCCTGCAGAGGACTTTTTGACCTTGCAACGATTACTTCAGGACTCAGACCAAGCGCCCTGAGTTCCTTTACCGAATGCTGGGAAGGCTTGGTTTTCTGTTCGCCCTGAAGATCCTCCATGACCAGGGTCACATGGATAAACATAATATTTTCAGGAGGTTCTTCCCTATGAATCTGGCGGACAGCCTCAAGGAAAGGCATGCTCTCAATATCCCCGACCGTCCCTCCGATTTCCACAAGGCAGATGTCAGCCCCACTTCGGGCTGCAACCTTTCTTATCCTGTTCTTGATCTCGTTTGTAACATGGGGAATAATCTGCACCGTTTTTCCGAGATAGTCTCCTCTTCTCTCTTTGGCAATTACTTCCTGGTAAATCTTTCCTGTGGTTAAGTTGTGCTCCCTGGTAAGTTCCGTATCAAGGAACCGCTCGTAATTTCCGAGATCAAGGTCAACTTCGCCTCCGTCTTTAAGCACAAAAACCTCTCCATGCTGGTAAGGGCTCATGGTGCCTGCATCAATATTGATGTAAGGGTCGATTTTGACAGCCGTAACTTTATATCCTTTATTTTTGAGGTTTCTGCCGATGGATGCGATGGTGATGCCTTTCCCAAGCCCGCTCATCACCCCACCGGTGACTATGATATATTTCATGGATAAGCTTCCTCGACAGTTTTTGTAATAGGGGTTTTAGACCAAAAGATTATTCGTAATCTATACCTCAAGATATCAGCTGAGTGGTGTTTACGAAATATGTCGTCAATCCTTTTGTAAGAACATAATACCAATATCCTCATGATATAAAAAAACACTCTCTAATTTAAAAAGGAGAAATAAATAAAAACAATATTTCCATGAGGGATTTTCTCAGGGTTCAGTCTTCCTCAACAATTTTCAGCAATATGTATAGTAAACAGGTTACAAAAAGGATTGAAAACAAAAGGGCCTGAGGGAAACTGACCTCGAACTGTAAGTTTTCCGGCAGAATAAAGTATAGGAAGAATAGGAACACAAGCAGTAAAAAGCCTCCAAAAGCTATAGTCAGAGGAAGCCGTTCATTTTTCCCGGTATTTCCCTGGGTTATTTTTCTCCTGGAAGTCAAAAAGCCTCCTGTAAAACCTTTAAAAGCAGAAGATGACAGCCAGTTAAGCCCGTTTTTACTTCCTGTTGGAATGCGAGAGGCTTTCTTTATAGGGTGTACAGGTAAAGGCTTTTGAGGTAAATCTTCCGGCTCCACTCTTTTATAAGCTTCATCATCCGGGTATTCCTCAGGCTTTGACTCAACTTTTCCCAACTGTACTGGAAAACCTCTCTTTCTTGAGCCGTAACCTGCTGTGATATAGATTTGCCCTTTTGTAAGTACTCTGCCTTCTTGCGGTATTCTTGCAACTGCGGAAATGTACTCTTTTTGAAGCACGTAAGGGTTATCCCGCAAAAAAGTGATCTGGCCTTTTAACTCCTCGCTCACTGAAAGATGGATATGGGTTGGAGATCCGTGGTTTGTAATCAGGATTTCAAAAGTCAGTTCTCCACCTGGATAAAGAGGGATCTCAACGTTCTCATTTTCGAATTCGATTGAGTTTATTTCTTGCCGGTTGATAATAACGTTCTGGAGTATCTGCTGCAAGTTTAGCCCTCACATCAGTTTCTAAGGTCAGGAGGAAGCAAATTAGGAATGCCCTCGTCTACAGGATAGTGTTCTTTACATACAGGGCAGTAGAGGGTTCCGGAAATGACCTCTTCTTCGTTTTCTGCTACAACGTTCAAAATAAGGTCGCCCTTACAGACAGGGCAGGCCAGAATGTCCATAAGATTTTTTTTCATCAAGATTCACCGTTAAAGTCTCTTTGAAATAGAGAGATGAAAAACTTTCTTTTTAATGATAAATCTAATAGTTCTTAATTCTGACTTTTTTTTCTTCCTCCAGGTTTGACTTTATCTCACTATTTTACGGTATTGAATCCATACTACTATTTTAATGTAATCTATATATTGCGGACACGTGTGATTTCATTACAGGTATTTGCGGTTTGAATTTTAATTATTTTTTTCTTGAACAGATAACTTAAAATATATATTAAGACATTTCTTTTTTAATAACTTTATAAATATTTGGACTTCGGAACTTTTGTCCATTTTTTTCAAATTGACAGAAGAAAATTCAGAAATAATAACTCGAGATTGATTTATTTCAGAATCGCGGGTTTCAAAACTTACTCTTAAAAACAAGAAACCGGGACTCGGATTAATTTCAAAATATAAAAAAATAAAAATGGTGATATGAAATGGAGCCGGAAGCAGATGAGAAAAGTATTGACCCCGAATGCCCGATCATGCATCAGAAAATATATGAAAAAAGCATTGACCCTGCAAGCCAGACCATGCTTCAGAAAGCCGAACAAGAAGGCATAGAGACTGCCTGGGATCGATATGAGAGACAATTGCCTCAGTGCAGTTTCGGGAAACTCGGAGTTTGCTGTCGAAATTGCAATATGGGCCCCTGCAGGGTAGATCCCCTCGGGAAGAAGAAGCCGAAAGGAATATGTGGCGCCACCGCAGAGATTATAGTTGCGAGAAACCTGCTGAGGACGATTGCCGCAGGTGCAGCAGCTCACTCAGACCACGCCAGGGACGCAGTGCTAACCTTTAAAAAAATGAGTGAAGGAAAAATCCAAAGTTATGGGATAATAGATGAGGTAAAACTACTATCTCTTGCCTATGAGTACGGGATTCCTGCAGAGGGAAAAAGCCATGAGGAAGTGGCAGCCGAACTTGCCGATGCGCTGCTACAGGAATTTGGAAAACAGAACAGCCCCATCCTGTGTACCAGGCGAGCTCCAAACTCAAGGCTCAAACTCTGGACTAAACTTGGAATAGAGCCAAGGGGAATTGACAGGGAAATCGTAGAATGCATGCACAGAACCAATATGGGTGTAGACAATGACGCAACCCATATCCTGCTACAGGGACTGCGTACAGGACTATCGGATGATTGGGGAGGATCGATGATTGCAACAGACGTCCAGGACATACTCTTCGGAACCCCGCAACCAAAGAGGAGCACTGTTAATCTTGGGGTACTTTCCAGGGATAAGGTAAACGTAATTGTCCACGGGCATGAACCCATTCTTTCGGAGATGATTGTAGAGGCCGCAGAAGACCCTGAACTTCTTAAACTTGCACAGGAAAAAGGTGCGGCAGGCATAAACGTTGCAGGTATTTGCTGTACCGGGAACGAAATCCTGGTGCGTCACGGGATTCCCATAGCAGGGGCCTTCATTCAGCAGGAGCTGGCAGTGATTACCGGAGCCGTAGAAGCTATGGTTGTAGATGTCCAATGCATTATGCCGTCACTAGGTTATCTTACCGGCTGCTACCATACAAAACTTATATCAACATCTCCAAAAGCAGATTTCCCGAGAACTGTGAGAATGGAATTCCATGAAGAGAGGGCTCATGAAACCGCAAGAGAAATTGTAAGAGTGGCTATCGAAAACTTCCCTTTCCGGAATCCGGGGAAGGTAAATATCCCTGAGGAAAAGCAGGAATGTGTGGTCGGTTTCAGTGTCGAAGCCATACTTGGTGTGCTTGGCGGGAGCCCCGATCCTCTTGTCGAGGCGGTAAAAAGAGGGTCAGTTCGTGGAATAGGCGCGGTTATCGGCTGTGATAACGTAAAAATAACTCACAACTTCGGGCATGTAAACCTTGTTAAGGAACTGATCAAAAACAACGTGCTTGTGGTCACAACCGGCTGCAATGCAATTGCCTGTGCCGAAGCCGGACTTCTCGTGCCGGAGGCCTCCGAAATTGCCGGTGACGGGCTGAAGGCCGTTTGCAAAGTGCTTGGCATACCTCCGGTTCTGCACATGGGCTCCTGTGTTGATACTAGCCGAATCCTTGTGCTTGCATCAGTACTTGCAAACTATTTGGGTATGGATATAAGCGACCTCCCGGTAGCAGGAGCAGCTCCGGAATGGATGAGTGAAAAGGCGGTCAGTATCGGGGCTTATGTAGTTTCCTCAGGCGTATTTACTGTTCTGGGCACTGTTCCACCTATATTTGGGAGCCAGGCAGTTACAGCCCTTCTGACAAGAGACTTAAATGATGTTGTAAGAGCATGCTTTGCGGTTGAGACTGATCCCTTCAAAGCCGCATATCTGATGCTTGAGCATATTGATGGAAAAAGAAAGGCACTGGGCTTGGACTCAGGCATTGGTTACAATGGAAGATTTACTGATCCGAACCGAACGCCGCCTGGACTGTCACTCCTGTGAGATTGCCTGTGATGTTGCCCGCTCAAAACAGCGAAGAACCATTTTTTTTCCTTACTACGAATCGCATAATGAATTCCGTCCCATTACTCCTTTTCAGTTTAAATTCACCATCTAATTGATCTACAAGGGAAGCTACCAGCTGAAACCCAAGAGTATCAAGATCTTCGATATCCAGGTTTTCAGGAATGCCCACGCCATTGTCTGAAACTATCAAAGTAAAACCTGTACTCCCTTTTTCATCTCTACAGAGTTTAATTCGGATTTCTCCTCCGTATTTGCAGGGAAATGCATGTTTGAAGGAATTGGAAACAAGTTCATTAACAATCATTCCTAACGGGACGGCAGTATCCATATCAAAGAAAATATTCTCCTCGAGATCCATATTTAAGCTGATATCTGTATTTCCAAGTCTGTATGTATGGAAAAGATTATCAGCGAGTTCCTCAATGTAAGGCGAAAAGTTTAATGTATCGAGCCATCCACCTTTGTACAGTTCCTCATGAATAAGAGCCATGGATATCACTCTGTCCTGGCTTTCCCTAAAGGCTTCCAGAACTTCCGAGTCCTTAATATCCTCTCTGTTATTGAATTTTTCGGCCTGTAGATCCAGTAAGGATGAGATAACCTGCAGGTTATTCTTGATCCTGTGATGAATCTCCTTTTTACGGGCAGTCTCGACGTTTGCCAGAGCTTCTTCAGCCTCTTTTCTTTTGGTTATATCTCTGGCAATGACTGAGATAGCAGTCAGCTTTCTATGAATATCAAAAATCGGAGAAAGAGATAATGAAACGTATATTTTCTTCCCGTCCTTTCTTAATCGTGAAGTCTCATATTGGTGGATCCTCTCTCCCTGTTTGATCATTTCGATTAGTACTTTTGTTTCTCCTTCTGAAAAGGATGGCTCCAGGATGAATATGGGTTTTCCAAGAATTTCTTCAGCTGAATAACCATAAAATTGCTCTGCTCCTTTGTTCCAGCTTGTAATGATACCGTCAAGGGACTTAGTGCTCGCTACGAAACAACTTGATCCCATTTTTACATTGTACTTAAATATTTCCAACAGCAGCTCCACTGGTTATGCTCAAAAATATAATGTATTCATCAGGTTATTTCGTTACGACTCCTTAGTTACGATAGCATCATTTGATGATTCCACTATGTTCGCTAAGCTCTGAATTTTCTCTTCTGTTTTTTTACGTTCAGTAATATCCTGTACTGTTCCTATCATTCTAATAGGGATATTTTTTTCACAAATGACTTCACCTTGTTCATGGACTACACGCTCTTCTCCATCGGCTAAGATAATCCTATAATCAATGCTGTAGGGCTCTCCATTTAAAGCTTTTTTAAAGGCATCAGCCACACAGTCTCGATTGTCGGGGTGTACACAATTTAAATATTCATTATAAGTTGATGCTAATTCTGTAGGACTAAGTCCAAAAATACTATACATTTCAGCAGACCAGAGCAACTTATCAGATACAAGATCCCATTCCCAATTTCCAATATGAGCCATTTTTGAGCTTCAGCAAGACTTCGTTCGCTTTCTTTCAACGATTTATAAGCCTTTTCAAGCTCTGCCGTACGTTCTTTAACTAAATTTTCTAAATTGTCAAGTGTTTCTTTCAGCTTAGTTTCTGTTTCCTTGATATCGGTAATGTCACGGGAAATAGCAAGAACAGAGTTCACTTCATCGCTAACAAACTCTGGCACTATTCGTGTGTTAAAGTAGTATTCTTTCCCCTGAGGCGAAATATATCGAAATTCCATTGTTTCGGGTTTGCCTGTGATAAAAACGTTTTCATGATGCTCTTTCCAGAACTTAACCAGTTCAGGATCCATGCCCAGTTCACTGTGAGTTCTCCCAATGATTTCTTCTGGAGACCGGCCATAAAGTTCCGCATCGGCAGGATTAGCATATATGTGACGATTCTGTCTATCAAAGCGGGCAATCATGTCAGGAGAATTTTCAGCTAATGTACGAAAGTAACTATTCAGCCTGGGTAAAACAACATCAATAGCCATCTTCCATAAGATTCAATGGGCATATTTATCTGAATTAGTTTC
>JADGNM010000011.1 GCA_017883485.1 Methanosarcina sp. | reverse complement strand
AAAGGTTTAGAGAGGAATGGTTTGAATAAGAATTAGAAGATATGATTCAAAAAAGCAACCGGAGAAATGAATGAAGCCTTAACCGATGACCAATGAAGGATTCTCTTGTAGTTGGGGTATGGAAACGATTCGTTCTTTTTGGCCATAAGCGTTTTTAGGCTAATTGCTCTAAGCAATGGGCACGTTAAGCTCTAGTGCTGTTGGATGACGATTGGATCAAATCGGCATCCATCAAACCTGTTTGCGTAGCAGTCATATATCGACTAAGTTCAGAGAGTACTTTTTCAGCAAGCAAATTTTCCATTTGAGTGTAATTATGCAAGACTTCAGTTAAAGGACAGAAATTGTAGAATCAACGTGACGATAAACGATTCCGTAATCCAGCGGAGCAACCTCCTCGACCTCTGCAGCACTGATGAGACCTGCCCGACTGATAGTCAGGCGGAAGACAGCTCAGTCCAGCGCACCAACCTGATTCCGGAGAAAGACGAAGCTGGAAAAGAAGAGAAAGCCAGAAAGGAAAGGGAAGAACAGGATAGGTTGCGAAGACAGCAGGAAGAGGAGGCCCGCTTAAAGAAAGCTGAAGAGGAAAAGTTGCTCAGGAAAAAGGAAGAGGAAGAAGAAGCTGCAAAGAATATAGAAGAGATTAAAAGAAGGGCTCAGGAAGAAGCCGAAAGGAAAGCTCCTCCGGGAAAGCCAGGAAGTTCTTCCAGAAAAGGAATTCTCGTCTTCAGCCTGATTTTTGGCATCCTTCTTATGGGGACCGTAGCTATATTTCTTCTTTCGAGTAACGGTTCTCACGACAGCCCTCAGGGAAGCCAGCCAATTACTGTAACTACTTCTTCAGAAAACACTGCAGAAAGTACCTCTAAAACAACGATAAAAGCCAATACTGCTCAAACGTCGTCATCACAAAATTCAGATAATTACACAAACTCCATCGGTATGGAATTCTTAAAGATCCCGACAGGAGAATTTATGATGGGTTCGCCTTCAGATGAGAAAAGAAGACTCGAACGTGAAGGCCCTGTCCATAAATTCACGATTGAAAAACCATTCTATCTGGGCACGTTTGAAGTTACCCAGGAGCAGTGGCGTGAAGTGATGGATGACAATCCTTCAAGTTTTAAAGGCGATAACCTTCCCGTTGATTCGGTAACCTGGAATGAGGCTCAGGAATTCATTAGAAAACTCAATCAGAAAGAAGGTACAGATAAATACCGCCTTCCCTCAGAAGCTGAATGGGAATATGCTTGTAGAGCAGGGACAACAACCAGATACTCTTTCGGAGATGATGAATCGATACTGAGTGATTATGCATGGAACAATAAAAACTCCCGTTCCAAACCTCATCCTGTCGGACAGAAGAAACCTAACCCCTGGGGTCTTTATGATATGCACGGAAATGTCTGGGAATGGTGCCAGGATAAATTTCATAGCAGTTATATTGGTGCCCCTTCTGATGGGAGTGCATGGGAAAGTGGAGGCGGCTCTTCCCGAGTACTTCGGGGCGGCTGCTGGTACTACCTCGGCACCGGGTACCTTCGATCAGCGTTCCGCGACTGGGATAATCCCGATTACCGCATTTTCAACCTCGGGTTCCGTGTCCTGAGGACACTGTAATCACTTTCCCCGTTACAACTTTACCACTTTACGCTGAAAATAGTGATAAACCCGGAGAAGCCTGAAGGTTCGAAGCATGCAAATCCGCCGGGACGATGTGCTGAGCCTGCGTGCATTCATGAATAATTCACTAATCTCTATCCTTTTTCTTCTAAATCCTACTTAGATAAAGCAGATCATACTTTTTTTCTCTAATCCATATACTTATCCAGGTTTTTATATAATTCCATGAATAAACTTAAAACAAAAATTACTTTATATGCTTGAACATATAGTACCCAGATTTTCGCGCCCAAGATAGGAGTTAAAGCTGGAAGTGAGGAGCAGAGCAAATTGGATTCAGCAATTAAGGTCACACGTGAAACCGAATTTTATCAGGGTTTTATCCACTTCAAAATGTCTGTTTCGAACGAAACCTCATTTGTAATTACAGACGTAGACCTCGATTTTCGCTTTGACGACGACCTGCTTCGAATTGACAGGTATGAACCTTCTTACCAAATCAAAAATGGCAACATTGTCCTTGGAAATGTCGATGCCGGTAGGTCAAAGTCGATTGCAGTTTTATTTGATCCTTTACTTTGCTCCAAAGGGACGGACATTCACTGTCAGGTAACCTATAAGGATGCTCAGGGGCAGTTTAACTCATCTTTCATGGAGCCAATAACGATAAGCGTAGTCTGCCCAATACTGAAGACTGATTCGGATATCAATGTAGGGATGCTCAAGGAATTCATAGAAAAACTTCCTTATCGGGACCGTAAGGTTTACGAAATCCATCAGGGATTCGATGCCTCAAAACTTGCAGGCATCGCAAGGGAAGTTGTGGAAAAGCATGATGTCCGACACATCCGTACTCTGTGTACTAAAGACGATAAAGAATGGGAAATCTGGTACTACGGGAAAACAAAAGTCCAGAAAGACGACATTGTGATAAAGATTTTCATATCTGTCGAGTGCACCCTTGAACTTTTTGCTGCAACAAAAAGTCCGGAAGTTCTCACCGGACTTCTGGCAGAAATCGGCAGGGATCTAAAGCATAGCGTTGAATTCAGAGCCAGTGGCAAGGGCAATATTATCAACGTGACGATAAAAGATTCCATAATCCAGCGCAGCAACCTGCTCGACCTCTGCAGCATTGATGGGACTTGCCCGGTTAATGTTCTGGTGGAAGACAGTGTAGTCCAGCATACTAACCTGATTCCAGAGAGAGACGAAGCTGGTGAAGAAAAAACCAAAAGAGAAAGAGAAGCACTGAAACGAAAACGTAGAGAAGAGGCCGAAAGAGCCCTAAAAGAGAAGGAAGAACAGGAAAGGCTCAGAAAGCAAAGAGAAGCAGATGAAAGAGCTTTAAAAGAAAAGGAAGAACTCGAAAAAATAAAGGCTGAGGAAGCAAGAAAAGTTCAGGCTGAAAAACAGACAACTAAATCTCCTGATCAACATTTTAGCACTCTCCTAAAAGGTGCCTTTGTTAAGTTCTTTGGTCCGAAGGACGATTTTACTGAAGTCATCACAACAGCCGGATCATCTGCAAAAAAGGTCTCTAAAATCCCAGATACTTATACGAACTCCGCAAGTATAAAATTCGTGCTCATTCCTGCAGGAGAGTTTATGATGGGGTCAAATGAGTTCATTTCTGGACAACCGGTTCACAAAGTCACGATCAGAGGGCCTTTTTACCTTGGTAAATACCCGGTTACTCAGAAACAGTGGAACTCTGTATTGGGCAGTAACCCTTCAAAATTCAAGGGTGATAAACTTCCCGTTGAAAAGGTTTTCTGGAATGATGTCCAGGAGTTCATTAAAAAGCTTAATCGCATGGAAGGGACAGATAAGTACCGCCTTCCTTCTGAAGCCGAATGGGAATATGCTTGCAGAGCCGGGACAACAACCAGATATTCCTTCGGGGATGATGAGTCAAAACTTGCTTATTATGCATGGTATAGTGGTTATGCTACTTTTGAAGAATTTGATAAAAATCAGGACAAAATAGAAGCAAAAACTCATCCAGTTGGCCGGAAGAAACCTAATTCTTGGGATCTTTATGATATGCATGGGAATGTCTGGGAATGGTGCCAGGATATTTATCACTTTAATTATGATGGTGCTCCATCTGATGGAAGTGCCTGGGAGGACGCAGGCAGCAGTATCCGGGTATCTCATGGCAGTAGCTGGGTCGACTTCTCTAGGGGCTGCCGGTCAGCGGTCCGTCGCGGAGTAGATCACTTCAGCCGATACGACTACATCGGTTTCCGCGTCTTGAGGGAAATCTAACCGCCTACTATTTCAGTTTTTACAATTTTCATACTATCAAATAGGAATAATCAGGAAGGCTCGAAGGCTCAAAGCGTGCAAAGTCGCCGAACCTGAAGATTAAATCCTTAACTTTGAAAGTGCAATTAAGTTTGCTCAGGAGTGACTTTTAGGCATTTAAATGAAATTATCAGGCTAATATTTCCAATATAACACTTACTCGGCAATCGTGCTCTTTTAAAGCCTTAAAATCGAGGATACATTTGTTAGCGGATCTTTTTCTACCTGAAAGATATGGTCTGCCGAATCGATAAGAGACTCGTCATGGGAGACTACAATAATCTGACCAACCCCTATGCTGCGCATCATGTCTATGAGTTTCAAAAGCTGCCTTATATGCCCGCGGTCCAGAAAAACAGTCGGCTCATCAAGGATCATTGGTGGGAGGCCATAAGCCCTGTCTCCTCCGAAACCGAGAGCAAGAAGCCTGTAAATGGCACAGCGCAGGACAAGGTTAAATATGGCACGTTCACCACCACTGAGAAGTTTTGGCTCAAGGGGAGTCCCGTCTTTTCTGTAAACCGTAAGATTGTATTCAGGGTCCAGTTCTATATGGGAATAAGCATTGTTTGTATACATGAAGCCGAACATCTCATTTAAAAGGACAGAAAGGGCGCCTATATTTCTTGCCCTCATATCAGCCCTTACGCGCAAATAGGTATTCTCAAGCTCCTCGGCATTACAATATACGGCTTCAAGGTACAGCCGCCTGTTTTCAAGAGCCTTCAGTTCGTCTTTCAGTTCACGGAGTCGCTTTAAGCTATTTTCAACCATACCTATTTCTTTTAAAATAGCATCTTTTGTAGCAGTCTCTTGCCGAATTTCTTCCATAAATTTTGCCTGGGCCTCCTCGAACTGGGCCCGTTTAAGCTGCAGATCCTCGAGCCTGTTTCCCTCCAGCTTTTCCTCCAGCTGTTTTATCCTCTCATTTCGTTCCAGGATCTCCCTGTCAAAGAAGCCGATCTTTTCTGTTAGGTTCCTGTTGGAAGCTTCAAGCTCGGAGATTTTGTATTTTATATTATTCATCAGGAGCAGATTTGCCTGGAGCTTTTTTGCCTGAAGGAGAAGTTTTTCCCGGTCATAGTGAGCTTTTTTTGCCAGCTCTTCCTTTTTCCGCAGGGCTTCGAGGTCGGTCTCAATAGACTTTAGCTTTTCCTTTTCCAGGCCTTCCCTTTCTGCAAGCCCTTTTAATTTATCACTCAGTTCTCCAAGCCTCTGCCCGTAATTTTCGATCAAAGCAAGGGAAGTTCTTATTTTTCCGTTCAGGGCTTCGATCTCCAGGGCGTTTTCAGCAAGCTTTTTCTCAAAGTCTTTTGCCTCTTTAAGAGCTTTCTCGCTTTCACCGTGGGCTTTTTGAGCTGCCTCTTCCCAACCTTGCAGGGCTTTAATATCAGGGAGAAGCTGGCCCATTTGAGCCTCCGTTTCTTGTTTTCGCTTATTAAGCGCGTCCAGCTTAAGGGAATCTTCTTCGATCCGGGTTGTGTGAATCTTAATCCGTTCTTCCAGATCCTTTGCTTTGGTCCTGAACTTTTCGGTTTCCAGATCGTATTCCGAGATCCGTTTCTCAAGCTTTTTTGCATCCTTGAGCCGGTTAAGTTTTTTCTCGATTTCGGCCTGCTGGAGCTTTATGTCCATTAGTTCTGCCGATAACTTTTCTTTTTTCTGTTCGGATTCCTCTGTTGTGCATGCAATTTCGGACCCTTTAAGCTCCTGTCCGCAGGTAGGGCATTTTCCTTCGGCGAGCAGCTGAAGGTTTTTACGGAGAATTTTTTCAAGCTCCCTGAGAGTAGCCTCAAGCTCTTTTTCCCGCCCATGCAATCTGTTTTTATTTTCCAGCAGAAGTTCGCTGAAGTATTCCAGGTCTTCAAGCTGTTCCCCGGTAAAACCAAGCCCTTTCAGCTCCGTAAAAGCTTCGGATTTTTGCTCCTGAACTTCGAGGATTGCTTTTGAATTCTCCCGAAGTTCCTCTTCAAGAATTTCAATATCCGTTTTACATTTTCTGACTGCAATTTTGCAGTTTTGCAGCTCTTTTTCAAGCGCATTTAAATTAATGTCTCCGGTTTCTTTTTCTTTAAAAGCAAGAGCAAGCTTTGCCGTGGCTTCGCTTTTCCTGTCGCGAAGAAGGCTTTCTTTTTCTTCCAGTTCCTTTATGACTGAGGCAATTTCATTCTTTTCTCCAAGTGCCGCCTCTTCTTTAAGCCCTGCCTTTTCTTTAATCCCTATCTTTTCTTTAATCCCTTTATTTTCCTCTTCAATTCTCAGTATATTTTTCCTGTTCTCTTCAATTTTCCTGTTCGTAACCCCAATATCTGCTCTGCACTGCATGGAAGTCCGTTCAAGATCAGCCTTTTCTTTTTCGAGGTCGCGTAAAGTCTGCACGAGGGCTTCTTCTCCTCTCAGGAGAAGGGAAAGTTCTCTTGAAATTTCATTTACCTTTTCCCTGGCAAGAAGCTCTTCTTTTTCCTGCCCCGAAATGAGAAGTTCAGTATCAATATCTTCAAAGCCGCATTCGCCCCGGATGTTATTATTTTCCTCTCCCAACCCAAGTAAAACCTGCATTTGCTCGTGGATGTCTTTTGAGAACTTTTCCTTTTCCCGGAAGCAATCAGCCTTGTTTTCCTGGGACTTACGAATAGCCTGCTTCAGAGCATCAATTTCCTGAAGGCGCCCCTGGTATTCTGCAATCATGAGATCGAATTTTTCTTTACGGGCAGCTGCAGCATCTTTCATCCCGTTAAACTTGTTTAAGGCAGCATCACTTTTCTTTACCTTCTGCTTGAGCCCGTTCAGTGCGGCAATGGGTCCTGTGCTTTCAATCCCTTTAATCTCAACTTTTACGCCGGAGAGGCTGTTTTTAGTATCCCTTTCAAGCCTTCTTACAGCTGTTTTTGCACTGCCGGCCCTTTCCCTGTACTCTTCGAGCTTGCCAAGCTGCAGCAGATCGTCAATCATGCGCTGCCTGTCTTTTGGCTTTGCATTAATGAGTACATCAATCTCCCCCTGCCGGATGTAAGCGCAGTTCCTGTATGCCTCCTCATCCATATTCAGCAGGGTGCAGACTTCCTCATAAGTCCTGGTGGCCTGGTCAACAATGCTTTCCCCTTCGGCATAGAGCACGCATTTCGAGCTTGAGGCATTCTCACTTTTAACCGAATACCTGAAAGCCTGATCAATAAGATATTCCCGCCCTAAATGTTCGAAACTCAGGCTAATTTTAGCGTTCTCAGCTCCCTTGAAAATTACATCTGCGAGCACAAAGTCCTTTGAAAGGATCTTGCTCCCGAAAAGTCCCATGAAGCAAGCTTCGAGCAGGCTTGACTTTCCGCTTCCGTTCACCCCGAAAATGACTGTCACTCCGTCTTCGAAAGCAAAGTCTAGCTTTTTGTAGCTCCGGATATTTTCGATATGCAGGTTCTTCAACTTCAAAGGTAATCACCAAGGTTATACTGTCGAGGTGCAGCAGGCGGCTTTCCTTTTCCTTTTTTCTGCCCTTTCTTTGCCGTTTTCCCGGCCGTGTCCGAAGCCTTGAGAGATTTTTCTTGAGACAATTCTTCTGTCTTGCTCCCTTCTTCTTCCTCTTCTTTTTCTTTTTCCTCTACTCTTTCTCCTTTTTCGGGACTGGCTTCAATTTTTAGCTCAGGCAAACCCACAGCATCTTTTTCTGGCTCGCTTTTGCCTTGTTTCCGAGACTTGATTTGCTTTCCAGGGCTTTTTTCTGAAACTTTGGGAGTCGCTTGTGGGAAAGCAGGTTTATGTGCTGCAGGCTCGGATGCAGGCTCCGACATAGGCTCCGACATAGGCTCCGACATAGGCTCGGATACAGGATTCGATATAGGTTCAGTTACAGGCTCTAATATAAGCTCAGATGTATGTTCAGGTACAGGCTTGGATATAAATTCAGATAAATTTTCAGATGCAGATGCAGATTCAGCCACAAGCTCAAAAATCAACGCAGGTTCAGGAGCTGATATCGGATTTTCCAGAATCAAGGCTGAGGATTCGGAATTATTGATATCAGAATTTTCATCTTTGTCTGAAGCCCTGGAAATCTCAGGACTTACAGCAATTACTCCGGCAAGTTTGGCTTCTTCAAGCTCTATGGTTCTGACGGGGCTCACAGGTATTCTGATCCTGAAATCCGGATCTTTGAAATCAATCACTTCAATCAGCTTCGAAAGCCGTCCTTCAGTTTCTTCGTCTACCCTTGACCTTGGAACGTTAGGGTTTCGGACAATCTCATCGATAATTAATCCGCCGTCGTTTAAGCTCATTAGCTTGATCTCGTTTTCAACCGCGTGATCAGGATCGGAAAATGTGACTTTCAGAACCTCATCAGTGAATGATTCTTTAGTCCTCCTATCTTTAACACTTGGTACGAGAGCTCCTTTTTTCAGCAGGTATTCTTCTATCTCGCTAAAGGAAATGACTGGCCCCCCATCCCCGGTGATTTCAAGAAAAACCACTGACTCGGGAAGTTCTTCAAGATGTTCGTTCACTGCAGAAAAGATCTGTTCATAGGTTTTTTCATCCCCTTTAAGGGCTACTGGAACAGAAAGGAAGTTCCTGGTAGGAATTGTGCGCTTGCTGATTTCCAGTCCCTCATCCGAAACAGTAATGATATTATATGAACGCGGTTCACTTTCAGACATACTGTTTCGCTCTGTGCTGCCAGGATAAGTGACCCAGGTCTCTCCTAACTTAAACTTTTCATATTTATGATAATCGCCAAGGAGAATTATGTCAACTTTAAAAGGAAGGTTTTCTAGCACTTCAGCGCAGTCCCACTCTGCATATGGAAAAGGCTGTACGATCTGGTGCATTACAAGCAGCGTTCGGCAGTTTTCCAGCCGGGAGGCTTCCGGAGCTTCAAACCCGGAATAGTCAAATAAAGGAATCTTTGATCTCGGGACACTGTCAATCCCATAAACTGCAACATCCCCTATAAGTTGCGGCTTTTTCCCAAGCCTTGCCGCAAGCCTCATTTCCTGAAGGAGGTCAAGCCACTGGGTATTCTGCTTGCTCTCATGGTTCCCCACAATCCCGAAAAAAGGTATGCCAGCAGCCTTCAACCTGGACAGGATATTGATAGTCTCAAGCAGATCCTCAAGGGTCGGGTTCCTCGAATCAAAAAGGTCTCCGGCGTGCACGACAGCATCAACCTGCATATCAGCCGCGTCATTTATAACAATCTCAAAAGCCGCAAAAAAGTCCTTTCTCCGGACCTCGCTGTGATACTGCCTGTATCCCAGATGCGTGTCTGCAGTGTGGAGTATCCTAATTTCCCTGTCCATGCTGGTATCAGTCTCTGTTTTTTACCCTATAAGGATTTCTATTTTAATATTTAACTCATTCCCACAGAAAACACCTTTCATTCAAATAAGAAATTTAAACAGAAAGTGACTAAAATAGAATGTGACAGAAATTAAAACGGAAAGTAACATCTCTCCGATTAGTCAACGTAAATCTAAAATGAAACTGAAAGACGACATTCGGGACTCTGTAATTTACGGGTTTCTCCTTTCAGGATGCGGAGCTGGTCATCAGATGAGTTCTGTAAACTGTTATTCTTCAAATGAATTATCATCCTTCGAATGAAGTATATTTCTTCAGTATAACAGCGTATAGACAATGTGGTACATAGACCTGATAAACTTTAAACGAAAATCTAAAGAAATTTTGTGATATGTTTCTATTAGAGATATGCTTATTCCCCCAATAAACTAAATATAATGATATAGTTGTATTTATACTATTCTTACATGTGTGAAATAAGATTCACTTCCTAAACAGTGGTCAGCTTTTAAAATAGTGACTCTTTGCCTATTTACTGAATTCTAGTCGGAGCTATGAACTGAACCGGCAGTACAGGAATCTCTCCGAGTATAAATACAGCTCAATTCATATAATCTAAAAATTTATAAACATTTAAGGTCGTATAACAATATTGAAAAAATAATGAGGTTATAAACTTGAATGCAGAACAAGCCATGGAAAAACACGAACATAACAGAAAGACCGACGAAGAAGAGATTGAACAAATAAAAGCCGAACTCGAGATGGCAACAGAAAAAGTCACATATTTCGAGGATATAATAAGGTCCGCTGATACTCTGAGGAAATTAGCAGAAGCTAAGATTATACAGACACAATCCAGAAACCTGGAGTCAATCTCCAACAAACTGGATTCACAGATCCAAAGTCTCGGAGAGCTAATAAGAAAAGCAGAGACCAGAAGAGAAGAAGCAATAAACAAACTGCTGGACGCTGAAGTCAGGCTAATGGTATTAGAAAATAGAATACTGCACTCGAGACTTGCAAACTTTTGAATACAATACAAAAACTAAAGACAAAAAGGCAGGCCAGAAGGCAGCATAATAATTTCATGGGGAATGCTAAAAACGAAAAGCTGCGAATATACATCGATGCATATAGCCTGAAGGTATGCGATATTAAAAGCATACCCGCAACCTATTTTTTTCAAAAAATCCGCATAATTAACATGAAGTCAACAGCTACAATCAAATCTTTCGTTTGTTCAATATAAACTCTCTAACCAGAACTATAAATAAGAAAACTAGCCAGAGATCAAATTGTAACATTGAATATTTATATATGTAAAAATTACTGCATATTAAACGGGAGTGGGAAAATGCCGTATAATATAAGAGAACCGAAAAAAAGTGTGAAATCTGAATGGAGAAAGAGAGCTGCCGAGTTTGAGACAGACGAAACTGCCGAAAAAATTCGGTCATTTGGCGGATCGGAAAAAAACGAAATAGGTGGAAAATGGCTTAGTGATGACGAGTATGTCTCAATTGACGGTATCAGAAGCCAGAGGGGAATGCCTTACAAATTATGGACAAGGGATGAACCAATCCCAATCTCTCCTACGGATGCCCGAGCATTAATCAAAGCAAATTTGATCAGACGTGTACGAAAATAAGCTCACTATCACCCTCTAATTCATTTATCTTCTAATTCATTTTTCCTTATCCAAATCATGGGGAGATTTATTTTAGGGAGCTGGATCATCTCTATCGTATCCGTATTCAAGAAGATTTATCAGTTGTGAGTAGCTTGAGAAACTGGTAAGATCGTACATTAATGTGCGTTTTGTCCGAAGGTTTCTCAACATTTTGCCCTAGATGTAGATGGAATGTCGCCGTCGCCTACTTTAGTAAGTAAAATACTTATGTTCTGAATTTTCAAAGGAATTCAGGCCACTGAAGGGAAAGCTCAGAATTCTCATGCCAATTTTTGATATTATCATAGCCGTGGGACGAACTCACGATTGAGTGCCATTGCAAGTATTATCTTCCCGTCTTTTTCGTTGAACAGGTCACCAAGATATTCTCCAATCTGGAGTTCATCTGCTATTTTCTGCAACGGGAGAAACTCACCATAGTTGTAGGCATTTATGCGTTTGCTGGAAGGTAATGATGTCTCATCTGATGAGATTTCATCGGAAGAGTTCAATGTGTCACGAACTCTAACAGGTTTACTGTTTACGTTTCTGCCGACATTTTTGGATTTATGGCGTAATTCATGCGCAGATCCGCACGAATTGAGAGAGCTAAAAGGAATTGAAAATAATGCGCGTAAAATTTGGGAACTAAGTTAAAAAATAGGGCTTTTAACATATTAGTGAACATAGATACTTTTGCGACCGCAAATCAGTTAAGGAATCTGTTAATATTTAAAAAACCAGTGCAATCATCTATCTCGATTTATAATCTATAGATTTCAGAAAAAGTAAAGGGCGTGACATATCTCTTACAAGTTATATCTTAACCGATGACGAATGAAAGGGCCTTTTGTACGATTCAGATTCAGGCATGAAAGGATGCGACGTTATGGGCACAAATGATACCGCAATCAGAGAGAAAACACAAGCACCACAAGAACAGATACCTGAAGAGGAGCAGGTGCCAGAGAGGGAACAGGTACCAGAAGGGGAACAGGCACCAAAAGATGAACAGAAACCAAAAGAGAACTTTCCCATCGTGGGCATCGGCGCATCGGCTGGTGGGCTGGCTGCGTTCGATAAGTTCTTTTCAGCTATGCCCAATATCATGGCACCCGGCATGGCCTTTGTCCTGGTGCAGCACCTGGATCCGAACTACAAGAGCGTGCTCACCGATCTGATAGAGCGCTATACACATATGCCCGTTTACGAGGTCACGGATGGGATGGTTGTCCAGCCTAACTGCGTCTATGTCATCCCTCCTAAATACGACATGTTTCTTGAGTATGGCACGCTGCAGTTGCAGGAACCGGTAGGGCCGCGCGGTCATCACCTGCCGATTGATTTATTCTTCAGATCCCTGGCTCTGAGCAAGCAAGAGTTGGCCATCGCCATAATACTCTCGGGTACCGGAAGCGACGGCACACTGGGAGTGCGGGCAATCAAATCCGAGGGCGGTATGGTAATGGTACAGAGCCCCGAATCCAGCGAGTACGATGGAATGCCGCGTAGCGTCATTGACACAGGTGTGGCAGACTACATCCTTCCGCCGGCCGAGATGCCAGCCCAGCTCATCGCCTATGTCACTCGAACCTTTGGAAAAGGACCTCGCGTGATTCCCAGGGCCGAAAGCGCGATGAAAAAGATATTCGGCCTGCTGCGCACCCAGACCGGTCACGACTTTTCACATTATAAGCGAGTACTATCTCCCGCCGCATCGAGCGGCGCATGGTCATCCGGAATGTCAATAATTTGGACGACTATGTGCATAATTTAGAGCAAAAACCTTCCGAGGTGGAGACTCTCTTTCGCGACCTCTTAATAGGCGTCACCAGTTTCTTCCGCAATCCCACTGCTTTCGATGAACTCCAGATAAAAGTAATCCCGAATTTCTTTACTGACAAGAACTCAGACTCAGTGATACGAATCTGGGTGCCCGGCTGCTCCACAGGTGAGGAGGCCTATTCCATCGGCATCCTGCTTCAGGAGCAGATGGAAATGTTGAGGGAAACTTTCAGGGTCCAAATTTTCGCAACCGATATTGACAGCCAGGCCATCGTACAGGCCCGCAGCGGTGTCTATCCCGCCGCCAGCTCCATCGATGTCTCACCGGAAAGGATGAATCGCTACTTTACTCAGGATTTAAGCGGCAATTACCGCATCCAGAAAAATATCCGTGACATGATAGTCTTTTCCGAGCAGGACATTATAAAAGATCCGCCATTCTCCAAACTTGACCTGATCAGTTGTCGCAACGTGCTGATCTATATGGACAGGGAACTGCAGAGTAAACTCATCCCCCTCTTCCACTACGCATTGAATCCGAGTGGATTTCTCTTCCTCGGCCCCTCCGAGACCCTGGGCGAGTTCGAGAACCTATTTGAAATCCTGGACCGCAAATCGAAGTTGTTTCGCAAAAAGTATGTTGGTAGTGGCTTCCTGCCTGTAGGGACATTTATCCCACCACAACTGGAAAGCAGCGAGACTCCAAGAACTTCCGGCAAGGCTCTTGTCGAAAGCGAACCTCAACTGCGTGAACTGACCGAACAGATTATGCTGCAGTATTACGCCCCTGTCGCTGTGCTTGTCAACCAACGAGGCGACATCCTCTATCTTCATGGCCGTACCGGCATGTACCTGGAACCGGCTCCGGGTAAGGCTGGCCTGAATATCTTGAAGATGGCCCGCGATGGATTGCGGCAGGATCTGGCTACGGATCTGTACAAAGCCTCTGTCAGTAAAGAACCAGTATTCCACCCCGGGCTGCGGGTCAAAACCAACGGTGACTTCACTACAGTCAATCTGGCATTACGACCTGTAGCGGCAGGCCCTGACGCAACCGCCGGGCCAAACCTGTTCCTGATCACCTTTGAGGAGGTGAAGAAGTCGGAGCAAAGCCAAACCGAGGCCGACGGCATAGGTGCCGGTGAAGACGGTAAGAGCGCAATGGAAGGTAACGCGCGCATCTTAGAGCTGGAGCGGGAACTGCAGATTAAGGAAGAACGTCTCAAAGCTTATAATGAAGAAATGGAGACCTCTAATGAAGAGCTCAAATCCTCCAACGAAGAGATGCAGTCAATCAACGAGGAATTGCAATCCACCAACGAGGAGTTGGAGACCTCCAAGGAGGAACTGCAGTCAGTCAACGAGGAATTGACTACTGTCAATACTGAACTGCAAAACAAGATAGCCGATCTGTCGCAGGCCGTTAACGATATGAACAACCTGCTGTCCGGCACGGGTATAGGCACTATCTTTGTGGACTATCAACTGCGCATCCTGCGCTTCACCCCACAAGTCACACAGGTGATCAATCTGATCCCAACAGATGTGGGACGACCGGTTGGGCACATAGTCTCGAACCTGCTGGGTTATGACCGCCTGGTAGAGGATATAAAGGAGGTGCTGGCCACTCTGACTCCCAAGGATATTGAAGTTCAGACCCGGAAGGGCGTGTGGTACCTGCTGCGCATCCGGCCTTATCGTACACTCGAAAACGTCATCAAGGGAGCGGTGATCACATTTACTGATATTACCGAGGTAAGGCGAGCAAAGGAGATTCTGAAGGAATCCGAGGCCATGCGCCGCCTGGCCGTGATAGCGCACGACTCGAATGATACTATAACGGTGCAGGACTTGGAAGGTCATATCATGGCCTGGAATCCCAGGGCTGAGAGTATGTTTGGCTGGAGTGAAGCAGAGGCACTGACGATGAATATTAACAACCTGATCCCGGCGGACCTGAAAGAAGGAGAGTTGGTCATACTGAAGAAGCTTAGCAACGCTGAGGTTCTGGAACCTTACCACACCCAGAGGCTCGCCAAGGACGGTCGAATTGTGGAGGTATGGCTGACCGCTACCTCATTGGTGAATGCAGCTGGTGAGGCATATGGCATTTCGACCATTGAGCGGGAGATCAATGCAGAAAACACGAAGAAGGAGGGTCATGACTAAGAAGAGATCTGTTATAAGAATATTATATTATATGCAGAGTTGACTATAAAAGTCTGGTATTAATATTACTTGGGATATCCCCTAAGGAACGCACTTCTGCCAATTTTACCAGACAAAAGAAGATTTGATGAACGTACGGTCCCCTATTTCAAGGCGGGGCTGTAAAATAATGAATTTTGCATCTGGATCACATCACAACTTCCGGAAGTAGAAGAGGCAAAAGAAGCTCTGAGAAGGGCTGTTTCTGATTTTGATACTTATCTGGAGAATGGACAAATAGAATTCATTCCCTACAAGCACTGGTATTTAAAAGAGGGTAGTTTTGACTCGGTCATTCGTCATCAGGTCCTTCATCCTCGAAATAAGGTTTCTTAAAAAGGGCAGGGTACTTCTCTTTTAATGGTATTAGGAGCTCTTCGTCTAATTTTGCATTATGAAGTGTTTTTACTTTAGAAAGCTGGTCAAGTGATAAGTTTTTTGTTACATATAAGTTAGATCCTCGAAGGATAGCCTCTTGAAGGTCAGCTCCATATAAATCAGCCCCCTGAAGGTTAGTCCATCCAAGATCAGCCCCCTGAAGGTTAGCCAATTGAAGGTTAGCTCCTTGAAGGTTAGCTCCTTGGAGGTTAGCCAAATGAAAGTTAGCCAATTGAAGGTTAGCACCTTGAAGGTTAGCTCCTTGAAGGTTAGCCTTTATAAGGTCAGATCCAATAAGGTTAGCCCCTATGAGGTTAGCTTCTTTAAGGTCAGCTCCTTTTCCCCCAGGACGGTGAGCATTTGAAAAGTCAGTTCCTCGAAGATCAGCCCCTTGAAGGTTAGCTCTTCGAAGATCAGCCCCTTGAAGGTTAGCCTTTCCAAGATCAGCATCTTGAAGGTTAGCCCCTTGAAGGTTAGCCCCTATGAGGTTAGCTCCTCGAAGATTTTTTCTCTCTAGAATATCCATTAACAATTAATTGGTTTTGGACTAAAAAAACATTGCTACGCTAAGTTCTGTAAAGTTGTCGTCACCTGAATAGATTCTGCTCGTTTTGAAAAGTCAACACTAATGATATTATATTTAGGACTTACGCACTTGAAGTACAAAATCAACAGCAATAAGCTAACAACTTTCCAAAATTAAGTATTAAATATGACGCTTCATGCACTTATTTTTGCATCAGAAGTGCGTAAGTCCTAATATTTTAATAATATTAGCCGCCGAATGAAAGTACAGCATACGCTATTCTTCCACTTTCTGAGTCAATCATTATTTCTTCAACTACTCCCATACACCTCAACTCCTCAATTATTCACCCGCACCGAATGCGGCTTTAACATGAAGGCGGGAAGTCCCCTTCCTCGGAGGCTATCAAGCCGACAGGTGGGGGATGAAAGCCGTCAACCTCAACAAAGTAAGTTTAACAGAGAA
>JADGNM010000197.1 GCA_017883485.1 Methanosarcina sp. | reverse complement strand
TCTAAGCCTTAAAGAAATTTCAAAGGCTTTTGAATCCAAGGGTATGAATATATCACCTCATGTAGTAACTTGACTATGTCACATTACCAAGTAAAGCATTATCATTGACCTCATACGCCAAATATTATGTTTGCAGTGAAATCGATGACAGCTATTGGAGTAACTGTCTAATATGACATAGTCATGCTATAGAGCTTTTAGTCATATATCAGTGATCCTAGCCTCCCTCAAAGCTCTTAACTAACACATCAAACTGATGTTTTATCCTGCCTAATTATTCGCAACTAATAAGAATCAACAAATGGAATGAATCAACAATTGGAGGGCATTGTTTATGAGTCCTGGCGAAAATAATGAAATTTCTGAAGATGACTTCTCTTTATCCGAATTGCTTACGTCGGATACGCCAGAAATAAAGGAAATAAAGAGCATTTACGAGAAAGAAAATGAATATAACGATTACCTGGATGAAATAGAGTTTGCAATTGCCGCATATTACTACGAGGAGAATCGAAATTTAAAAGACAAAGATGTAACTGCGGCGTTAAAGAATATAAAACAGAACCGTGACAAACCTATCAGTTTCTATGAAAACGAGCTTGAAAGAGAAATTATAGAAAGCCTGATCGGGTCCCTTGAGGAAAAACCGCTTACCAACCACGAGTTCACTCTTGTCTTTGACTATGTTTTGTGGGCCATTGAAAATATATCCTGGGTTGAGGATGACCAGGCCTATATGAAATGGTTAACATATGTGCTTGGTCTTTTTACAAAAGAGGAAGAGAAAAAGTACAAAAGGGAATTCAACAAATATGCCAGTAATCTGGGTCTTTCCTCTGCCCAGGTTGATATGCTTCTCATGAGAAGAGATGCGGAGGATTTCTTCGAAGAGGGCGACTTTTTTGAAGGCATTGAAAATAAAGCCGAGTTTTTCGATAAGCACAGAGTTGCAGACGACCTTGAAACCGGTTTCTTTTTAATGACCGATGACGAAAAATTCAATTTTCTGCTGGACAAGGGCCCGGATTATTTTGAACTTGTTCTAGATTATTTTTTATACCTCAAGAACAAAGGAGATTTTGAAAAAATCCAGGACTTTTACAAAAAGTCCATTGAGAAGCACAAAGATTTCTTCCCTCTGCAATTTATTATGGGGACTGCCTACATGGACAAGGACCCAGCTCTTGCAAAGTCCTATTTTGAAGAAGCCATAAGAACCGCTGAAAAGCTCGAAGAAATCCCAGAGGAAACGAAAAAAGCCCTGAGAGAGGATATCAATAATCTAACGCAACTTCTCATGGAAGAATCCTCTGAGGAACCGGAAGAAAAAACTGATGAAGGCAAAGAGGGCAAAGGGAAATCTAAAACTGGGAAAAGGACTTAAAAAGGGTCATGAAAGCAGATCGATTCTCAAATAGCGTTAAAAAATGATTGCTTAATGAAAGGGTTCAAAAAGAAAAACTCAAAAAGGGATCCTGTCAGTTCTGATGAAATTTGAAGCCAGAGCGACCGGAATAGTCATCTTTAACCTGGTGTGTTCCGCTTACTAAGCGAGCGGTCTTTCACAAGAAAAGCAATGAGAAGACAACGCAGCAAAGTAGACTGCTCCAACCTGGACAGATAACAGATGTATTATAACAGATTTACTTCACGAAAAAAAACATAAGAACGAAAACATGTGGAAAAGTGGGGAGCGCTGATTATGGTTTCTGAAGAAGATGTAGCAATTGACGAGAACAAAACCTCATTGTCAGATTTTCTCAACCCTGACACGCCGGAACTAAAGAAATTAGAAAGCCTGCTTGATGAAGAATACAAGTACATCAATTATCTAATAAGCATCGAATATTCAATCGCACATTATTATCATAAAATTGACCGAAAAATAGAAGATCAAGATATCATATTACTTTTAAAAAATATAAAAAAGAATTATGCCAAAAACATTTCTTCTTTTGAACATCCTCTTGAACTCTTAATTTTGAGAAACCTGGTTGAGGCTCTTTATCAAAAGCCGATAACTCACCAGGAGTTCAAACTGGTGCTTGACTACTTTATAAGTGCTATTGACAACAGATCCTGGCTGAATGATAAACAGGCTTATTTGAAATGGCTGGCGCATGCACTTAATTATTTTACGGAAGAGGAAGAGAAGGAATACGTAAAGAATGTCGCTTTAGTTGCCTGTAAATTGGGCCTTTCCGACGAAGAGATAAGTCTCTTGCTTTTAAAGGAAAGCGAATACGATTATTTCGAAGAAGGCGATGAATCTAAGGCTTGTAAGGCAGGAAGAGGAAGATATAAGCTTTTCAAAAAAGAAGCTAGGCCAGAAAAGCTGAAAGCCAGATTCAACTCGATGAACGATGCCGAAAAATTTGAATTCCTTGTTGAGTACGGATCGGATTACTTCGACCTTGTGGAGTCCTATGTCAATGAACTTGTAAATCAAGAAAAGTTTGAAAAAGTCAAGGAGCTGTATAACAAGATCATTGAAAAAGATGAAGACTTTTTACCTCTCCATTTTATGATGGGCATCATCTTCCTTGAAAGGGACCCAGCCCTTGCGAAGTTCTATTTTGAACAGACTTTGAAAGTAGCAAAAATGGGCAATGATGTACCGGAAGATATTCTAAAAAATCTAGAGTTTGAGATCCTCGCTCTGGAAGCTTACCTGTCGGAAGAAAAACAGCACCCCAGGAAAAAAACAAAATCTGGTAAAAAGAGCAGAAGCAAAGGTTCGAAAAAGTAATCGGGTAACAAAGAGGTTCAAAAAAGAAACACTCAAAACCGGCATCAGGTCAGTTCTAATGAAATTTTGAAACTAGAGCAATGGGGACAGTCATCTTTAACGTTTATTATGCCAGCCAATACGTAAAATTCCTATATAAAATACCCTCAAATACCCAAGAAACTTTCAAGTATTCCCACTGCTAACCTTCTGATAAAAAACCAACAATTTATAGAAGAAGAAAACCTTTTCCAGATCACACCGCCATTCAACCTGCAGAAGTGAACAATTAAAAGGGCCGGAAGAATCAGATTTAACGCATCACAATCAGGGAACCGTATTAGCTTTCTTTAACGTGTCTTGTCACGCTCGACGCAGGAGAGCGACCTTTCCCATGAAATTTAAGAATATTTATTTTTAGCCAGAACCGACATGTGGTTTTTGAAGATATTAAAGTGGGTCGTGTCCCCCGAGTTACTGAAAACAGCGAGCACAAGAATCTCTCTGCGTTTTCCTCAAATGCAGGGGTAATACTCGTTTTTCAGAATTGATCAATAACTCAGGGACACAACCTGAAAGTGTAAGATTGGAGAAAGGAATTCTAAGCGTTGAGAGGTACTAAAATATGTCAAGTGACTGGATCGAAACTATAATTGGTGAACAAGTTACACTTCAGCGTGGATTTGACATCACAAAAGCAGAACAGCGACCTGGAGTAGTACCTGTAGTATCTTCGAGTGGGATTTCAAGCTACCATGATACCGCAGCTGTACAAGGTCCTGGTGTTGTGCTTGTCGCAAGGGAGTTGTTGGAAGTGTATACTTCGTAAATGTCAACTATTGGCCTCACGACACAACTTTATGGGTAAAAAACTTCTATGGTAACGATCAAAAGTTCGTTTACTATTTCTTCAAGCATTTTGCTCCTCGTCTTTCAGGACTTGATGTTGGATCCGCCAATCCAACGCTCAATCGAAATCACGTTCATCCTATTCGAATTCTCTGGCCTCCTATCTCGGAACAAGGCACTATCGCCAACATTCTTGGATCTCTGGATGACCAAATAGAACTTAACCACAAGATGAACTCTACTCTCGAAAGAATCGCTCAAGCCCTTTTCAAACGCTGGTTCATCGATTTCGAGTTCCCGGATGAAAACGTAAACCCATACAGATCAAGCGGCGGCAGGATGGTTGATTCGGAATTGGGGGAGATTCCGGAGGGGTGGAAAGTTAAACCTATAGATCAAGTAGCTGATTTTCTCAATGGATTGGCGCTCCAAAAATACCCTCCCGAAGATGATGAATATTTACCTGTTATAAAAATTCGGGAACTAAAGCAGGGAATTACTGAAGCTACAGATAAAGCAAGTACAAAAATTGATGAAAAATATATAGTTAGTGATGGAGATATTCTATTCTCATGGTCTGGAAGTCTTGAATGTTGCATCTGGTGTAACGGCAAAGGTGCACTAAACCAGCATCTGTTCAAAGTAACATCCTCTAATTATCCTAAATGGTTCTGCTATCTCTGGGTAAATCATTTTCTCCCACATTATAGGCATATTGCAAAAGAAAAAGCGACGACAATGGGACATATTCAACGCCATCATTTGTCGGAAACATTGGTTTTAGTTCCCCCGCTTGGAACCCTAAAAAAGATGGATGAAATTATAGACCAGTTATTTGAGAAAATTGTTAGCAACAATTTACAAGCAAAATTTTGTTCAAATCTCAGAGATTCTCTTCTTCCAAAACTTATGTCAGGAAAAATTCGTGTTCAGCTTTAAATAAATTCAACGCCGTTTAACTTGACTATGTCACAATGCCAAGTAAAGCATTATCGTTGGATTTCAAAGCAAATATATTGTTTGTAGTGAAATCGATAACAGTTATTGAAGTAACTGTCAAATATTAAATAGTCTGATATATCTATTCAGAAAAACAACTCTTAGCTATTACGTATGAAAGCTTATAAAATATTAATGAAATGTATGATGAGGTGTTGCGGTGATACGATGGATAATTTTGATGTGATTGTGTATACAGATGGAGCGTGTAAGGGCAATCCAGGTATAGGTGGTTGGGGTGTTAAGCTTGTGTGTAAAAATGGCAGTCGCGAGTTCTTCGGAGGCGAACACAATACCACAAATAATCGCATGGAATTAATAGCTGCCATTAAAGCGATAGAAAAATGTTCTAAGCATTCTTCAGCTGTTCTTATTTATACAGATTCGCAATATCTCATGAAAGGGATTACAGAATGGATTAAAGGATGGAAAAAGAAAGGTTGGAAGAATTCTAAGGGAGAGACTGTAAAGAATATTGACCTATGGAAGCGTTTAGATGAATTATGCGGTGTGCATAATATATCATGGCGGTGGGTCCGAGGTCATAATGATAATCCGGGAAATGAACGAGCTGATGTATTAGCAAATAAAGGAATAGATCAATTGAGGAGTAGATAAAAAAAGACCGGAAGACTACTTTAATCCCTTCTCTTTCAAGAAATTCCAAGCCCTCTCTCAAACATGGGATATACAGAGCCTACAGCTAGAGGTTTCCATGTTTTGCCAGTTTTTCCGACGACAAGATAAACAGTCCAGCCTACTTTGGCTTTTGAGCTGATTTCTTCAGAGACAATGACCGGGCCTACGGCCTGTCCTAAGATAAGGGATAACAGATATATAATTTCACGTATTACCGTACCGATATCTAATGCTAGTTGAAAACTATCACAAGTGATAAAGGACTCGAACTTGATGCTACGC
>JADGNM010000196.1 GCA_017883485.1 Methanosarcina sp. | reverse complement strand
AGCACCTCTCCCGATCTGTTTGACAAACGGTGGATTTCCTGCGCAATAAGTTCTTTCCCGGTACCATTTTCCCCAGTGATCAGTACGTTTGCATCTGTCTTTGCAACCTTCCTCACCATGTTCAGGACATGCATAAGCTGTGGAGATGAACCAATAATGTATCGCTGGTCGCGGTTTATCTCCATCTTAAGTTCAGTTTCTCTTTCTTTAAGCTGTTGTACTTCCTTTTTAGAAAGATTAAGTTGAATTGCCAGTTTAAGAGTTGCAAGTAATTTCTCGTTGTCCCAGGGTTTGAGAACAAAATCGGAGGCACCTGCCTTAAGTGCTTTTACGGCAGTGTTGATGTCTCCATATGCTGTTATCATTACGACGGATATTTCGGGTTTGCTCTCTTTTATCCTTTCCAGCCAGTATATCCCTTCATTTCCACTATTGACCCCGGCTTTGAAATTCATGTCAAGTATTACCAGGTTGTAATCCTTCTTAGATAATTCAGATAGTATCTGGTTTGGATTTGAAAGAAGTGTAACCTCATGAAATTCAGGCAGGAGCAATATCTCCAGAGCGCTGAGGATACTTTTATTGTCATCAATAACAAGAATGTTGCTTTTTTGGTTTTGCATATAGATTGATATCAACCATTTTTACTCCAGCTTTTTTGCCCCCTTCCCCCTAAAGGGGGTATAATTCAGTTCGATTTTTAACCCCCCTTTAGGGGGGATGGGGGGGCAAACCCTCCCAATTGGGCGCTTGAAGTATAAAAAAGTAAAATTATCCTATTCCAAAACCAAAGTCAACAAATCGTAAAATATTTTTACACATTACCGTAAAATAAATTTACCTGTTTTTGAAATACAAATATGTATACGCCTATATATCAGTAAGATATGTTTATGGCATCATATTCGTAATAATTAATGGTTATAGAACAACTACTATTTAATTAAGTATCCTGAAAAATGATAAATGTAAAGCATATAGTCAGGAATGTATTAAAAAATAAGGCGACCTCAATAATTACTATTGCCGGATTCTCAATAAGCATATCAATGGCGCTGGTTCTAATTGCGTTCCTGATTAAGGAGTTTAGTACCGACAGTGAATATCCGAAGATAAACAATATCTACCGTGTTTTTGCCAATCGAAATAATGCATCGGTAAGGGAGGATTTTCGTGAATCCTTTATTGCAAATTATCCGGATATAGAAAATGCATGTCGTTACAATAGCTACACCTCAAATATCACATATGATGATGTGCCATTCAGTGGACAAATGATTGTAACCGATAATTCCTTTTTCAATATTTTTTCATCTCAGTTTATACTGGGTGAATTAAATACTGCACTGGCAAATCTGAATGATGTCGTTTTAACAGAGAGTTTTGCAAAGAAAATATTTGGCAGTGAAAATCCTCTGGGGAAAACACTAGTAGCTGAATACAGGGAACCATTGGTAGTTACCGCAGTGATAAAAGACTTTTCTTCGAAGTCAAGTATCAGGGGTGATTTTCTCACTAATTCCAAAGTAAAGATTATATATGAAGGAAGCAGCGACGGACAGGGTAATAATGTTAATTATTTCAGATTATTCCTTCTGTTAAAAAACAAAGAAAACAGTTCAGGTCTTGAAGAGCAATTAACGAAAAATTTCTGCTCCATCGAGTATAAGGTTGGTTACAAGATCAACAGTATTAATCTGGTACCATTTAAAGAATCTTACTTTATGCAGGGGATTGAAAGAAGTCAAACCCTGCATGCAAACTTAAAATTAATCAGAGTACTTTCTGTAATAAGTCTCATTATTATCCTGCTGGCTGTTTTTAACTATATTAATCTCACGACTGCAATACATTCTGACAGGCTGAAGGAGATAGGCATAAAAAAGACAATTGGAGCAGGCAGAATACAGATTTTTATGCAGTTTATGGCTGAAGCACTCCTGGTCTGTATTGTTTCTTTTCTTCTGGCAATTCAGTTTTCTGCTCTCTGGGTTCCATTTTTCGAAGAATTCCTTGACAGTAAAATTGAAATGTCGACTTTATTCCAATCTTTCCGGTCAGGCTGGATAGTTTTAGGTGTCATTGTGATATCCTTCATATCAGGCATATATCCGGCGTTATCAATTTCCAGGCGCAAACCTATCGACATTTTAAGTAAGAATCACGCAGGGAAAAACAGCTCCTTTGGATTCAGAGCTGTCCTCAACATAATTCAGTACACAGTTTCTGTGTCGCTCATTATTACTTTGATAATTCTATCAAAACAGATTGATTTTGTAAGGTCGAAAGATTTTGGATTTGATACAAACAGATTATTGAGGGTTGATGTTCACTGGCAGCTTCTTAACAAAGCTAATGCTATCCGGGACAGGCTCTTAACTGATCCTTCAATTTCCGATGTCTGTTTCTCACATGGAACTCCGGGGAGCATATATTTAACATCCTCCTGGAGTGGACTCGACAGCAAAGACATTATTGTAAATGAGCTGAATGTTGATACTTCCTTTCTCAAAGTTTTCAGGATACCTGTTATAATGGGAAGAGAGCTTCGACCTTCGGATTTCAATAAAGTATGTTACATAAATGAAACAGCATTTAAAATAACTGGCTGGAAATCCTTCCTTGGGGAAAAATATCATGGGAAAGAAATTATAGGGATCGTAAAAGATTTCCATTTTGCCAATATGTACAACCAGATCGGGCTACTGGCGATACCAATTTCTTCAGAAATGGGAATATCAAACCTGACAATTAGGGTAAGTCAGGAAACTCTTTCGAGGGTTATCAGCGTTTTACAAGAGACATGGAAAGAGGTATGTCCTGGGTATGAATTGAAATACCAGTTTTACGATGAATGGCTTGACTCAATGTATAAGGGGGAAGATAAACTGGTTGAATCAATACGACTTTTCGCCTTACTTTCTATCTTAATTTCATGTCTCGGGATTATTGGTCTGGCAGAATATACAATCAGAAAAAGGACAAAAGAGATTGGTCTTAGAAAAGTCAATGGAGCAGGTATTTCAAATATCCTCATCCTGCTTAACAGAGATTTCTTCAGGTGGGTATTGACAGGTTTTATTTTGTCATGTCCTGTTATGTATTATATTATGCATAAGTGGCTCGAAAATTTTGCTTACAAAACAGAATTAAGCTGGTGGATATTTGCTTTGGCAGGAGTTATAGCACTTGGAATTGCTTTGTTAACGGTATCCTTGCAAAGCTGGCGTGCTGCAACTAGAAATCCGGTGGAATCATTGCGATATGAATAGAATTCAAGTTTTTTTAATATTTACTTGATCTCTCACTCTGTGCTGTCAGGCACATTTGCAGGTCACATATTGCCGACCTATAAATTATTTTCTGCAAGCCTTCCAGCTCGTCCCTAACTATATGACGAGATTAAGGAATAATGAACAAAATACCCTTACGCTAAAAGGAAGATTCTCGCTGCGTTTCGATGCTCCGCTCGGATCAGGAAGAAAAGTTTATAAATTCAACCTTTGCCATCGCACGGTTTTTAGCCAAACACAGGAGATTAAGAATGTTTGTCTAAAAAGGAGATTTAAATTTGTAGTAGAAAAAACTACAAACTTAAAACCCCTACCCTATTGCCTGGAAAGAGTTAGCCGATTTTTCCGCTCCGTAGATCTCCGCTTCAAAACGTCTAACACTTTTCCACCAGCTCCCAGGTTGAATTTATGGGTCCTCGCTCCGACCCAGGAAGCGCTACAGCTCGCTTTCGCTTAAAGAAAAAAAGTAACATCAGAGCGGTATTCGGCTACGCCGAATGATCATTTAACCAGATTTTTTCACTAATTTAGTCAACCGTTTGAAATGGTGGCCAATGCAATACAACCACCCACACGCAAAAGACTACGCCATAAAGCCGCACCAGCTATTTATTGCGTTTCCTTTTGCCCTTATTCAATCTTATTGACTTCACTTTGCGCAAAATTGCTGGTTTACAGCATTATATTATTAATCATTTAAAAAATTATTACTATGAACGTACAAATTTTTACAGGCAACATCGGCACAGTAAAAGCCGTTGCAACAGTTGGTGATTCTAAGGTTTTGAACTTCACCGTAGCAGTAGATAAGCATTTTACAGCTAAAGACGGTAAAAAAGTTAATGAAACGTCTTGGGTAGAGTGTTCACTCTGGAATCGTGAAAATGTTTTTCCTTTCCTTAAGGTTGGTACACACGTTACCATTCAGGGAGAGCCTTCAGCAAGGGCATACATCGATAAGGATGATGCTAAGAAAGTTATAGCAGTTCTTACTTGTACCGTTGATACAGTTGAGTTTCAAAGTAAAGCAAAAACTGAAGAGAAATAAATTAAGGGGGTAACACCCCCTTTTTTTTTATGGTTAAACCTTAAAGAAATAAGAAGCCCCTGAAAAATGATTCTCAGGGGCTTCTTTTAATCTATCGTTACTTCGGGGTGCGCAGCCCTTAGAAGAGTAATCGCATCGCTTAGAGACCTCTTAAGAGGGTATTTTGAGTTACTATGAAAAGCCATATAACGGGAGTAAGCCTGCAGATACTCATAATCGCCAAGTATCATGGTGAATGTTTTAGGAACTTCAGCCGGCAGGTTTTGATTTTCTTCTACCTCTGGGTTCTCTTTAATCCCAATCAGGCTATTTAACCCACCGCCCAGGTGGCTATTCTTTTTAATGTTGTCAAAGTTTTTCTTTCCCATGGCTTAATTTTTTATTATTTCCTTTACTAAACTCATGTAATCCGTTGCACCGTTGCTGGCGGGATCATACTCAAAAATATCCTTACCACTACTCTGAGACTCAGCAAGTGCAACGTTTACACGTATAGCGGTTTTCATGAGATTGTCACCGAAATAGCCTTTAATCTGATTTCGTATCTCCTTGGTAAGAACCCTTTGTTCATTGTACTTGGTAAAAAATACACCTTTAATCGTAAGACCTGGGTTAAAATGCTTTTTTACCAGGTTGATTATCCCAACAATTGAATCTATCCCCCTGTAAGCCAAAAACTCTGCTTCCATCGGTATGTATACCTCGTCAGCAGCAACCAGCGCATTGAGGGTAATCAACCCCAGGGAGGGAGGGCAATCTATAACACAATAATCGTAACTGTTTCCTATCCCCTGCATGAACTCCTTTAGAATAATTTCCCTTGGCATCCTTCCGGCTATTTCCAGCTCGATCCCTGCAAAATTTAGCGAGTTAGGTACTACTGATAAATTCTCTTTAACCTTTACTATAGGAAGTGGATCTCCTTTGCTAAAGGATAGATACATATCCTTAACAGGATCAAAAATACCAAAACTCTCAGTAAGATTTGCTTGTGGATCTGCATCGATAACCAGGACATTATTACCCTGCTTGGCCAATCCCGCAGAAATGTTTATTGCCGAAGTGGTTTTTCCAACTCCCCCTTTTCCAGATATCGCGATCTTTATCATTTTATCCTTTTATAATTTGATTATTTCGCATCAATGAAATCTACTTTTATATTTTTTTCTATCGTTATCAATGC
>JADGNM010000195.1 GCA_017883485.1 Methanosarcina sp. | reverse complement strand
GTCTTGTCATAGAACACTAAACAATTCCAAGATAACGGCGGGCGGCCCTTGCATACCCCATCCTTTAGGTTGGGGTGGCCGCCCGCAATTTGATTTATGATCCTTCTTTTATCAGGGAAACCCTGGCCTATACCTCCCCAGAGCAAACCGGACGCATCAGCCACAAGATAGTTTTTTCTTCAGATTTGTATTCTCTGGGAATCGTGTTCTATGAGATGTTGACTGGTCGTCTCCCTTTTTTACCCGATGACCCACTTGAATTGATACATTCTCACCTTGCTGAAGAGGCTTCTTGCATTCATGAATTAAACCCGGAAATCCCCACCATCCTGAGTAAAATCGTTGCTAAATTAATGCTCAAGGAACCTGAAAAACGCTACCAAAGCGCAAGTGGGCTTTTAGCTGACCTTGTACGGTGCCCGGACGAATATTCGGCCACATGAACAATTTGCGAATTTACTTTGGAGACCTGTGTATACTCCCACAGGACCACCTTTATATCAAAGATGGTTGGCCGCGACAAAGAGGCTCAAATAATTCTTGAAGAATACGAACAGATTACCAGGGGAGATTTTAGATCGCTGTTAATCTCTGGGCTGTCCGGTATCGGAAAGACTCGCCTAATACAGGAGCTGCAAAAACCGATTGTGAGACACAGGGGTTATTTCACATCGGGAAAATTCGATGTATACCAGAAAAATATTCCCTATAGCTCTCTTATTCAAGCGCTCAGAAATTTGATGCGGACATTTCTCACCGAAAGTGATGAACGCGTGGCAGCCTGGAAAGACAGGATATTGAAGGCAGTTGGCCAAAATGGAAAAGTCCTTACGGATGTCATTCCGGAATTGGAAATCCTGATCGGTCCACAACCGGAAGTCAATCAGCTTCCTCCGGTCGAGTCATTGAACAGGTTCCGTGACCTCTTTGATCGATTCTTAGGTTGCCTGGCGAGCGAAGAGAACCCTCTGACTCTATTCATTGATGACCTTCAATGGTGTGACGTGGCATCCTTTGATTTTCTGGAAAATATATTCGCCAATTACAGGAACCTTCCCTACCTTTTCTTATTGGGAGCATACCGCCATAATGAAGTGGACCTAAGCCATCCTTTGTGCAAGCTTATACTGAATATTAGGAAGAGTGGTCAGCCATTAAAGGAGATCAGGCTGGGACCTTTGAGGCCTGAGCATTGCCATGAAATGGTCTCATATATTCTAGATTCTCCCCTTCCGCTAACCAAGGCGTTATCAGATTTCATAAGCACACTGACCGAAGGTAACCCACTATTTGTCAGTGAAAGCCTGTCATACCTGCATAATGAAAATCTCCTTTATCTTGACAGCGAGAGGCAATGGCGATGGGATCTCGAAAAGATCAGGCAGTCAAGCATGCCGACTACAGTGGTCGCTCTTTTCAGCTCAAAGATACAGAAGCTCCCGCCGGACCTTATAGAATTAATTGAATATTGTGCTTGCATGGGAAATACCTTCTCGCCTGCTGAACTGTCTTTAATAAGGGAAATGACCTTGTTGGAAACCTTTGAGGTTCTGAAACCGGCTCTCGGGCAGGGACTGCTGATAGAAAGCAAAAATCAATTGCAGTTCATCCATGACAAGGTCCAGGAAGCGGCTTTATTTTCCATACCGGCAGAAAGGCGCCGCCAAATACACTGGCAAGTAGGTAACCATCTCCTTTCCGCTGTTCCGGAGGGTGCTGATCTTGAAAAACTTGACAACCTGTTTACTATTGCTTCACATCTTAACCTTGGAAGGGGAAATAATCTTGGTTCAGAGACGGCGTTTCTCTTGTCCGACATTAACTACCACGCTGGAAACAAGGCGTTGAACTCTCTTGCCACGGAAGCGGCAAATGAATATTTCAATTTCAGCAGGGAACTACTACCAGACAACTGCTGGGAGGAGGGTCACTACGAGCGTACTTTCAGGATACTTCAGAAAGCGGCGAAGACAGAACTTATGTGCGGGAATTATGAGGATTCCGATAAGTTGCTCAATTATTTGCTCGATCATGCTAAAACTGATCTGGACAAGGCGGAATGCCTAGCTGAACAAACGACCTCGCTGTCGTCAATAGGCAATTTCATCAAAGCCATAGAGACTGCAAACCGAGGGCTTACCTATTTTGGCAAGGTTATCCCTGAAGATCCTGAGGAGGCGGACAGAAAACGACAGAAGCTGATGGTTGAGATTGCTTCAAAAGATATCGATGTATGGGACACTATTCTGAACATGCCTTTCACTACGGACAGGAGAAGCAAGATCGAGCTTGCATTTTATAGCGAGCTTATTCCCGACCTGTACATGTCCGGCCTTGTGCCACAGCTTTATCTCTCAGCTGCGCAGTCAACACAGCATTGTCTTTCTGGCGGCATGGGTGAATCCGTAATCTATTCTTTCAGCATCAGGGACTTCAACTCGGAGAACTGGAAGAGTTTGAGTCTGCATTCAGATATGAAGACCTTGCTCGTGACCTATCGGCAAAATACCCAAATACCTTCGGTGCCACTCGCGGCATGAATGGTATCGTATGGTGCAACATGCACTCAAGAAGCCACCCAGAGGAGATTATTGATTATTGTCTCAAGTCGATCCAGTGCGGAAAGAACTGTGGAGACCTATATAATGCCGGTCTCTCTTATGGTCCTCTGATGTGGAATCTTCAAGTACAGGGAGCAGACCTATCTATTATCGAAGATTATGCCAAAGAATGCCTTCAGTTCTCCAGCAGATATCATCTGTCATTTTCCGTAGGCCTTGCAGACGCGATGCAGGCGGGCTGGATTGAATCTATGAAGAAAGGATATTCGCCTGTGTCCATGGAAGAAAAGCTGAATCAATGGGAGCAGAATAACCACATTGCTTCTGCAGGAAGTTATTATGTCCATATGGCGCTGGCTCATTATTATTTTGGAGAGTATGAAGAGACCGAAAAGTACCTTGTCGGGGTTAGGAAGTATTTGTCGGGTCTCACAGACAACGTGCTGAAGAGACAGTGGCACGTTTTCAGAGTGTTGAACTCCCTCAAGCTTTATGAAAAAGATCCAGGCTTTAAGAGTGAACAGGAATTACTGACTGAGATCCAGCCCAATATTAAAAAGGTCGAGACGTGGGCAGGTTTGGGGCCTTTATTAAAGCCCTATCTTGCCTTTATATATGCCGAACTGGAGAGGGTCACTGGCGAATTTAAGGAAGCCAGGAGTCTTTACCTTGATGCTATAGAGGCAGCACATAAACCGAATTATACCTTTCTAGAAGGACATCTCAACGAATGCCTTGGGGAGCTTCTTCTGCAGGCTGGCAAGTCTTCCGAAGGAGTATACTTTGCCGAAGCTGTGCGTTTGTACAAGAAATGCCGCGCAGAAAGAAAAGAGATCAACCTCATTGAGAAGCATTCTGAATATTTTGAGGAGGAAAAAACTTCTTATCTGAACCCAATAGTGGAATCCCCTTCCTGTATCCTTCCTGATCTCGATATCGAATACCTCATGAAGTCATCCCTTGCTATTTCCGCTGAGATAGAACAGGAAGCTTTGTTGAAAAAAATTATGAACGTGGTTATTGAAAGCTCTGGGGCTCAACACGGGTATCTACTGATTGAAGAAGAAGGAAACTTGCTTATCCGCGCCGAAAGTCGTGCCACGGAAAAAGAAGTGGTAAAGACATTCCATAAGAAACTCGAAGATACAGAAGATATCTGTGAAGCGATTGTCCATTATGTGCATCGGACCGGAGAAAGGTTGATACTGAATAACGCCGCACAGGAAGGCATATTTAAAGACAATCCGAAAGTCAAGGATATGCAATTGCGCTCTGTACTTTGTCTGCCGGTGATCAAACAATCAAAAATGATAGGCGTACTGTACCTGGAAAACCGTCTATCGGATTCAGTGTTTACATCCGGAAAAACAGACATGATGGAATTGTTGGTATCGCAGGCAGCCATTTCTTTAGAGAATGCTACTCTTTTTTCCGAACGTAAAAAAGCAGAAGAACTTAAACTGGTAAGCAAATATAACCGTAGCCTAATTGAAGCTAGTCTGGATCCTCTGGTTACTATTGGTCCTGATGGAAAGATAACTGATGTAAATAAAGCTACGGAACTTGTCACCGGTTATTATCGTGAGGTGTTAATCGGGACTGACTTTACGGACTATTTTACTGAGCCTGAGAAAGCCAGAGAAGGATACCAGCATGTGTTCCAGAAAGGATTGGTGCGAGACTATCCACTAAGAATTCAACATAAAGACGGACACATAACGCCTGTTTTGTATAATGCTTCGATTTATCGGGATGAGTCTGGTGAAGTTATTGGTATTTTTGCTGTAGCCCGTGATATTACTGAACTTAAGACAGCAGAAGAGAAAATTCAAACACTGGCGAATGTTGTGGAATCGTCAGACGATGCTATTGTAACCAAATCTCTGGATGGTATCATTACAAGCTGGAATAAAGGAGCAGAGCAAATTTATGGTTATTTCGCTGAAGAAATTCTGGGAAAACCCATATCAATACTTGAACCGGATAATCTTAAAGGAGAAATAAAACAGCTAGTTAAAAGAATTAAACACGGAGAAAAAATTCAGCACTACGAAACTTCAAGGTTGAAGCAGGATAGCACAATTATTAATGTTTCAATAACTCTTTCTCCGGTTTTTGATGCATCCGGAGAGCTTGTAGCTATCTCGACTATTGCCAGAGATATTACTGAGCGCAAGAAGGCAGAAGAAGCTCTGAGGTTATCGAGTATTTACAACCGTAGTCTGATTGAAGCCAGTCTGGATCCTCTGGTTACTATCGGTCCTGATGGAAAAATAACTGATGTAAATGAAGCTACGGAACAGGTTACTGGATATTCACGGAGCGAACTTATTGGTACCGATTTTACGAATTATTTCACTGATCCTGAAAAAGCTAAAAAAGGGTATCAAGAAGTGTTCAGGGAAGGATTAGTGTTTGATTATGAACTTGAAATCCGGAACAAGAACCGACATGTAACGCCAGTTTTGTATAATGCTTCAATTTACAAAAACGAAGATGGTGAGGTTATCGGTATCTTTGCTGCAGCACGTGATATTACCGAGCGTAAGAAAGCAGAAGAAATTTTAAGATTGAAATTGGAAGAACTTGCTCGCTCAAATGCAGAATTAGAACAATTCGCATACGTGTCGTCTCACGATTTACAGGAACCCCTGAGGATGATCTCAAGTTATTTGCAGCTTTTACAAAGGAGATATCAGGGCCAAATTGATGAAAAAGCTGATAAATACATTTACTTTGCAGTTGACGGGGCATCCCGCATGCAAGTCTTGATTAATGATCTTCTGGAATTCTCTCGAGTGACTACAAAGGCTAAAGAACCTGAGCCTACGAATTGTGAATTCGTTTTAGTTCAGGTACTATCCAATTTAGAAATATTTATAAAAGAAAATCAAATTGCAGGCGGCCACCCCAACCTAAAGGATGGGGTATGCAAGGGCCGCCCGCCGTTATCTTGGAATTGTTTAGTGTTCTATGACAAGACTTCCTTAACATGATTT
>JADGNM010000194.1 GCA_017883485.1 Methanosarcina sp. | reverse complement strand
CGTAATTTTCCATACCTGCACTATCGGAAATTGCTTAGTGAGCTGTTCCATGAAGTCACACTTATGCCGCTTTCCAATTTCCAGGTAGCACACTTTTGGGTTGATAAGTGATATTTTTGAGAACAGAGAGTCCATAAACTCATCGAATGACTTGATATATTTATCCATTCCAGCTTTCGTAATGGACGAATTCACGTTCCCTTGATTCCAAGGAAAATCACAGTAAAGAAGGTCTATGCCTACTATAAAATCCGGTAAATCACCGCGTAAATCTGCGACTGCAATCTTTGAGCTAGATGCAGGATCACACCACACCTCACCCTCTTCGATAGGGTATTTATCCCAGGAATTACCGTATGTCCACTTATTTTTTGGCATCAAGCTCACCCCAAGCTTTCGAATATTCCGTTTTCGCAAATATGGCAACGATGCCCGTTATTTGCTCAAGTAGTAAATGTTCTTCACCGGTCATGCAAGCCCTTCCTTAATATTGTCACCGTAAAGTCCATCTTCAATAAGATTCTTAACAATTTCCCTGAGTTTATAGATTTGACGCCTTCCCCTATCTCTATTTGTCTTGTAGTGAAGTTTTTTTTCTCTCTGACAAGCTTTTAGGATGGTGACAATAGGTAGGTATCCATACATTTTTTCCAAGATGTTCTCAGTGGTGCGTCCTACGATATCCTGTAAAATCCATCCGCAATGATATGCCGATTTGCAGATTCATCAAAATAAGATACTATCTGATGTGTAAATTCGTATTCCCAGATGAAAACTTCTAGTAGCTTCATTTCAGGTGACGCTACGCGTTTTGGATTATAATCATTCGCTTCGACAGTCTCGATTTTTATCCATTAGATATTATCTACTGGATCGGTAAATGGACTTACTTTGCTCATTTTCCGCCTTATTGAATTAAGGATCTCAACTTTCTCATTAAGCTGGAGCTTTAGGGTTTCCTGCAGAAGAGCTGAAATAACGTCTATGATTTCATCGGCTTGCATGTATAGAAATCAGTTGAGTGTAATAAGAAATATAATTTTCTGCTCGCAAAAAAATAAGGTGATTTAGATTGAAGAGCTGTTGCCGTGCTTGAGAAAACAGCAGAAAACCAGGAAACAACCGACAAGGGTGGTGAAAATATTGATAAGAAGACCGCTTTATGTGCCTTGCAGCCATCAAAAACCTGATTTCCATACAATCTGTCGATTCCGTTCAACTCATCTTGACTCTATTAAGCTGGCTGTCTCAAAACATTCACGATTGTACATTTGGGTCATAAATGTCAGCGGTGTGTCTCAAAACCAACTAAATTCTACGATTTGGACAAACTATTCTACAATAAGGTCAATTTGTACCTGAATTGCGGGGAAATTTCTTATATGAATTTAAAGTCAACATTGCCCATTATCCAATTATAGAAATGATTTGAATTTTAAGACAGTTTGGAAGTACTCGTTTTTCAGATTTGATCAATGATTCACAAACACGACCTAAAATTATATCTAAGAGAAATAAGATACTTATTATGTTTTCTGGGTTTTTGATTGATGTTGTCAATTGCAGGAATCGATTAAATTATTTACATTCCAGAAAATAATAAAAAGTCGAGGGGTTAGTGTATGAACAGAAGTGAGTGCAATCTATCATTAGATGAGCTTTTGAAATTTGATGGCGTTATGGCAGCTGGGATTTTCAGCCCAGAAGGAAAGCTTGTGGATTACAAATCCAAAACCGGGATGCCAAAAGAGATGGCCCAGATGACCGCCAAGTTCTGCGGAGCCGTGAATATGATGTTCGATGCTCTGGCCAGTGCCTACTCAGATTTATATAAAATGAACTGGGTACCCCAGCATAACTGGATGTACAGTGGTGGCGATTGGACCGTTATAATCTCGGGCACAAGAGGCGTTTTCGTCGAGAGCTCCAAGGCAGATTTGGAGAAGCTTCTTAAGGCCCTGGGAATGTGTTAACGTCCACTTAAATAACCTGGCTAGCCAGTCCCTGGTTAGCTAATCATTTTTAGAGAGATATGCTCTTACGAAAATCAGGAGAACACTCTGAAGAGAATGACATTTCCGAATAAGAAGACCAGGGTGATTTCTAATATATTTTCAACACAAGCAATGATATATTTTTAAAATAAACTGAATTTAGGGAAAGGCTGCAGAACTGTTGTCAGGACCCTTCTTTTCTCGAATCAAGGAGATAAGAATAGTGGCAGAAATGGAAATCGACGTCCGCGGGCAGACTTGCCCGGTTCCACTGGTGGAGTTCAGAAAAGCGTCAAAGAGAACATCGCCAGGGGACATTATAATTGTGAAGGGTACGCATCCGGCATCTAAGAAAGAGATTCCTATGGCCAGCGAGGCAATGGGGCTCAAGGTGCTGGAAATTAAAGATAAAGAAGGCGGTAAAGAGTGGGAGATAAAGATCCAAAGGTAAAGCCGTAAGAGGGATGGAAATGGGGGAAAAGACGGTCATTGTCCTGCACAGTGGTGATATGGACAAAGTATATAGTGCGCTTATAATTGGAAACGGAGCCCTAGCAATGGGCATGGAAGCCTCCATATATTTCACTTTCTGGGGACTGATGCGGTTGAAAAAAGGAGAACTTGAAAATGGGCCGCTTTCAAAGATGAATATGCTCGGACTTGGCAGGCTGATGATCAAACAGAGGATGAATAAGGCCAACGTTGCATCACTTGAAAGACTAATGAGTGACTTCAAGGAACTCGGAGGAAAGATAATAGCCTGCGAAATGACCATGGAAATCATGGGCATAAAGAAAGAAGAGCTTAGAACCGAATGGATTGACGAATGGGGAGCTGTAGGTACTTATATCCAGGAAGCAAGGGATGCGAATATAACTCTCTTTATCTGAGTCTTGAAGTGCTTTTAGGTTCTAGTTGTCACGATAATGCGGAGTTTTCCCCGATCTGCCTATTTTAGACTCTGAATTAATTATACTCAGAATTTTAATCCTAAAATACCTGGAATTTACCGCAAACTCTGAGATTTTAACTATAAGCCTACATTCGGCAGGTCGACATTGAATTTTGAGAATTTTTACTGATATCGATTTTAAAATAATATGCCACTATTGCAAGTGATTGTTGGGTTTACATATAATCAGATCTTAGTTGCTCCCAATAAACCTTGCTGTGAAAGTGTTTCATTACTTACTCTTTCGTGGGAGTTGAACCATACGTTAACCAGTATAATTCTTACATTTATTCACTAAATATCTTCAAAACGATATCATGGGAAATATTCAATTTCTAATGTCGACCTGCCGAAAGTAGGATAAGATTAAGATTTACTAAACAATCAAAGGAGGAAGAAAAATATTTGAAAATATGATTTATCTTGACAACGCTGCTTGCACCCGGCTAGATGAACGGGTACTTGAAGCAATGAAACCTTACTTTTTTGATACCTATGCGGTAGCTACATCTGAATTTGGCTATTCTATGGGCATAGAATCAAAAGAAGGACTTGAAAGAGCCCGCGAAGGCATAATTTCAAAACTTGAAGCAGGCTCCGGAGAGGTCATTTTCACGTATGGTGACACGGAGTCAAGCAATACGGCACTTAAAGGAGTAGCCTCAGCCCTTAAGAAAAAGAAAGGCAAGCATATTATTGTCTCGAAGATAGAGGATTTTTCTGTGCTGAACACGGCAAAAGCCCTCCAAAAACAGGGTTTTGACGTTACTTTTCTGGACGTGGATGCAGAGGGATTTGCAGACATCGAAGGATTAAGAAAAGCAATCACAAAAGAGACAGTCCTTGTTTCGATCCAGCACGGAAACCAGGAAATAGGAACAGTGCAGGACCTGAAGGCTATCTCAGAAATATGTGAAGAAAAAGATGTGCTCCTGCATACCGATGCTACACATAGCTTTACCCGGCTTCCCCTCAGTGTGAAGGAATTGCCCATAGACCTGATTACTATGTCAGCCCATACCATTCACGGCCCAAGGGGAATAGGTGCTCTCTACATCCGGAAAGATACTCCCATAAATAAATTCATGGATGGAGGTTTTCAGGAGTTCAACCGGAGGGCAGGAGTAGAAAACATTCCCGGAGCTGTAGGCTTTGCAAAGGCTGTCGAACTCGTAACTGAAGAAGAAACCAGACAGCTTAAGGCCATGAGAGACTGGGTAATTGATAAGTCACTTTCCGAAATCTCAGATGTTACCCTCAACGGAAGCCGAGAAAAACGCCTGCCGCAGAACGCAAACCTGACTTTCCATTATGTCGAAGGTGAATCCGTAACTCTGCATATGGACATGAGGGGTTTTGCAGTGAGTACAGGTTCGGCCTGTTTTAGCCGTTCCCTTGAAGCCAGCCATGTAATCATGGGTATCGGAGGAGACCACGAGAGAGCCCATGGTTCGGTACGCTTTACCTTCGGGCGCTACAATCGTATGGAAGATGCTGATGCGGCAATAGATTCCATGAGTGAAATTGTGGCAAGGCTCAGGGAAATAAGCCCCCTTGCAAGTAAATAGAATCGAACAAAGGGGGAAAATAGCACAGGGGAAGCAGAATAAAGGGAAAGCAGGAAAAGAAAATTAAATACGGTGAGTCAGGTGAGATCATGAAGTTTCCATACAGCGAAAAAGTGCTGGAACATTTCAGGAACCCGCACAACGTGGGAAAGATAGAGAATCCTGATGGAAAAGGCCTTGAAGGAAGCCCGGCATGTGGCGACATGGTTGCAGTTTATATCAAGGTTAATCCCGAGACAAAGGTTATTGAGGATATAAAATTCGAATCTTACGGGTGTGCTTCAAACATTGCCACAGCATCGGTCATTACAGACCTTGCACGAGGAAAGACCCTCGACGAAGCAAAGAAAATAACATGGAAGCAGGCTTCTGAGGAACTTGGAGGACTTCCCCCAATCAAAGCTCACTGCTCAGTGCTTGCAGTTGAGGGTCTGCGTGCTGCGATCCGTGACTACGAAGAAAAGCACGGGCTTGTTACCGAAAAGGAGCCGACAACCGAAGAAGTTGTCCGCAGCAGGCTCAAGCACGTTATGAACCCGCTAACCGGCCTTGACATTATCCGCACGAACCTTATCCTTAAAATAACTGCTGAAGATGGAGTTGTGAGAGTAGTTGTAGACCTACCTGCAGACCACCAGTTTGCTTCTGCAATCAAGGAAGATATTACAGAAAAACTGAGGTCTTTGTGGGATGTGAAAAGAGTAGATGTAGTGTTTACTGCATGAAAAAATGTATAACATGAATAGAAATGGCATAAAGTTCTGTTAAGTCTTCGTCGGCTGATATCATATAAGTCATTTTTCATTAGGGTTGCCTTCTCGAAAAGGGCACTATCTAATGTAGCAGACGAAGACTTAACAGAACTCAAATGACTTGAGGGCTAAACGCCTGCAGAAGCTTGGGGAATGAGTTAAAAGGAGGGAATAAGCGGATTAAATTGATTCTTCAGAACGAAGCTTGAGAAAAAAAATCAAATTGCGGACGGCCACCCTACCTTAAACAGGCTGTCCGACAATTACTATCAGTAATGAAATCTCAGTCGTCTGTTACTGAATTTTTAAATT
>JADGNM010000193.1 GCA_017883485.1 Methanosarcina sp. | reverse complement strand
TTGATTTTAAATGCAATAAAATAAATGTTTAACAAAATAGTCTTTTTTAATTATTATTTGAGAAAAAGAAGAGATTTAAGGAAGGATGGCAAAACCTCACATCAATAAAGAGTTAAAGAAAGTGAAAGAAAATGGATGTACTTGAAATCTCAAAAAAGATCCTTCATGAAGGCCCTATATGTGACCACTGTCTGGGCCGTCAATTTGCAAAATTATCTACCGGCCTGAGCAACAGAGAACGCGGACAGGCCCTTAAACTAGCTCTTGTCCTTGAAGGAGACCGCATTTACAAAAATGAAAACGACGACTCACTTCTGAAGGAGCTCGTCCTTTGCAGTGTTTTTGCGAGGAAGGCGCTTGGAAAAGAAGGTGAAGATGAGCAGTGCTGGGTCTGCCTTGACCAGTTCAAAAGACTGGACAGGTGGGCAGATGAAGCTGTAAAGGCTCTTGATGGCTTTGAGTACTCTACATTCCTTGTGGGTACAAAGGTCAGCGGACTTCTGAGTGAGAACGAAGAAATCCTCTGGGCTGAGACCGGGACTGCATATGCCGAACAGCTTAAGACCGAGCTTAATAGAGAAGTGGGCAAGCGAATCGCTGAGAAAGTTCAAAAAGACGTGAATTTCGAAAATCCGGACATTACAATTACCCTTGACCTTGCAAAAAACAAGCTTGAACTTCAGGTTCGCTCTGTGTATATCCTTGGGCGCTACATCAAAATGATAAGGGGGATTCCGCAAACACGCTGGCCGTGCAGGAAATGTAAGGGCAAAGGCTGCGAAAGCTGCAATTTTACAGGAAAGCAGTACAAGGAATCCGTAGATGAGCTGATCAAAGGGCCTGTAGTTGAAGCTTTTCAGGCAGATGATACGGCTTTCCACGGCTCCGGCAGGGAAGATATAGATGCCCTTATGCTCGGAAACGGCAGACCTTTTGTAGTGGAAGCAAAATCTCCTGGAAAGCGCAGTGCAGATCTCGATGAGCTTACCAGAAATATTAACGAGAAAGCTGCCGGAAAGGTTGAGGTAAGAGAGCTTTCTTTTGTTGGAAAAGATCTGATTGAAACCCTGAAAAGCTCAAAGGCAGATAAAACTTATAAGCTTAAAGTTACATTTAAAGAGCCTGTTTCAGAGGAAAAGCTTAAATCCTGCCTTGAGGCTTTGAGCGGCATAGAAATTTCCCAGCAGACCCCAAGGCGTGTGGTTCACAGGCGGGCTGACATTGTACGTAAGAGATATGTGCACAGCATCAGGCTTGATGAACTTACAGAAAATGGTCACGCCTACATAACAGTTAACTGTGAAGGCGGACTGTATGTAAAAGAGCTTATTTCCGGAGATGAAGGCAGAACGAATCCAAGCCTCTGCGGGCTTTTAGGTATTCCTGCACTCGTAGAAGATCTTGACGTGATCAACGTCGATATCTGAACCGGACCCGAATCAGGTTTCATTCATAGGTCAGGAAAGAATAGCCTGAATAACATCCTATTTAAATATCATTGATCTTATCAAGAGAAAATCTGCATTAATGAAGCGGTATTAATGTAAAAAATAATCGAGCATTCAAAGGAGGAACATGCGATGACAAACTCCCATGGTGAAAGACGTTGCACAAGATACAAATTACAGAAGACAGTTCGCGAAAGAGGAATTTCCCCTGTAAGCAAGGCAATCCAGAAATTCGAAGAAGGGCAGATGGTTCATATTGATATCGACCCGAGCGTTCAGAAAGGCATGCCCAATCCAAAGTTCCAGGGTTCTACCGGAAAGATCATAGGACAGCGCGGCCGTTCATATGTACTTGAAGTTCGCTCCGGAAATGCAAAAAAGGAAGTTTTTTCCCTTCCTCAGCACCTTAAAGCGCAGAAATACTAATTCCGGTTAAGGCAGTTAGGTTCTAAAACCTGACCCAGTCCTTTAAGTTTACAGCATGCAGGCGTTTTACTTCCGATTCTCTGGTTCCGCTGTATGATTTCGGAAATTGCGGGATTAATGTCGCGAGATTAATGGCCTGTAATAATAAATGTGAAAACATAATACCCTTTGGGAACCTGCTAAAAAGCAAGCTCAGCTGGGGATAGAAAGCTGCTTTTTGATAAACTTAGATCGGATCCCGACACGGAAACATTGTAACTGATACGGAAATATCGTCGGAATTATATGTCGCTTGTCAGCATATACTTGGGCATATCAAGATAATATTATTCGGGATAACCCAGCTTGTCAAAATCTGGCAGTCAGGAATTATTAAGCATTGAAGAACGATCAAAACAGATCGTTTTGAAGGGAATAGCAATTAAATTCAGCTTTTAACTTGAAAAAGAGTGGATTCCAATGATAGTTAAGGAAGTCCTCAACGAAGAATTATTGACCCTGGCCGAAGTCAAAGAAATACTTTCCAGGATTACTGAGGAACGCAGAGAGCAGGGAATTGAAGTCGGATACGGATTTCGAAAAGCCCTGCACCATGCTGATCAGTTCTCAAAGACCAGCGGGGAAAAGTCAAGAGAACTTGTTAACAAGCTGTTAAAGCTAGAAAAAATGAAGCCTGCAATCGCTATCAGGATCGCGGATATTCTGCCTCAGTCCAGGGACGAAATCAGATCGATTTACGCTAAAGAAAAATACACCCTGAGTAACGAAGAGCTGGACCAGATTCTCGATTACGTGCTGGAGACCATAGAATAAGTTAAAATCTAAAGAGAATAAGCTATATAGCAGTTTTTATCTTGTTATTTAGAAAGGAAGTATCCGAAAACTAAGGTAATTGAAGTATCAGGGAGTATCCGGACCTGCGAAATTAAAATATAGAGACTCTTTGGATTACGGAAAGTCCAGAGGTAGAGACCAGATCAGGTCTTGAGGTAAAGACCGGTTACATGAGAGTCACAAGTTTTCAGAAAGCTGGAAGTTTGAGGGCTGGAAGTTTGAGGGCTGGAAGTTTGAGGGCTGGAAGTTTGAGGATTCGACAGGTCTGGTTATTGGAGTAGGTCCCAACCGGACAGAAGCATTGAAGAGCTTAGCTTGCCAGGTTTGACATACCCTGAACACAGATAGTCTGTCATTGGATTTAGATCAATTATAGGATGGGTGCTGATGAAAGTAGAGAAGTCGCAATCAGGTAGACCACACGCTGGCAGTTCAGCTGCTGAAAAATCTTCTTATGGCGGCAGGCGTTCGACAGGCAGACCGCAATCAGATAGGCAGTCAGAAAGAGCTCCGCGCTCATCCGGAAAATCTTCAGAAAATCCGCAAGACAGAGAGGAATATGCATGGGTTCTCGACTATCTTCCTTATGGGAAATCGATTGATGTAACTCCTACGTTTCAGAAAAAACCTCTTGTCCAGGCTATAGGAGACAAAAAGTTTACCCTCATGGAGCTTGTTCCCAAAGCAGGTGTAATCCCGAACATCCAATCAAGAGTCTACATCGGACCTGGGGATAGGGATGAAATAGACCACGTAAAGCAGAGAATAGGCCACCAGGACCTTACGACAGGCGCCAATCTCGAACTTCCTTTTATTCTCGAAGCCTGTGTCAGGCACCAGGAGGAACGCTTCGTAAAATTCTTTAACGACGCCCATTCCATTACAATGCGACTGCATATGCTTGAACTCCTGCCAGGCATAGGAAAAAAGCTTATGTGGTCAATAATCGATGAGCGCAAAAAAGGAGATTTTAAGAGCTTTCATGATATCCGTGAAAGAATCCCAAGCCTGCATGACCCGGCTAAAGTTATTTCCCACAGGATCGAGGTAGAGCTTAAAGATGACTTCATCAAGTACAGATTATTTACCACCCCACCGCGCCGCCAGAGACCCGAGTGAACTGTGAATTCTTTTTTTCTTTTTTTTCCTTACTACATTCGGGAGGCTTTAGCCTGGTACACCATCTTCTTAAAAAATATAATATAAAAGGAGGCACTTTTGATCAGCATTTTCTGGTAGATACAGGCTACCTGGATAGAATTGTGGCTGCCGCGGAGTTAAAATCCGAGGACGTTGTTCTCGAAATCGGTGCTGGCATCGGAAACCTTACTGAAAGGCTCTCAAGAAAGGCAAAAAAAGTAATTGCAAATGAACTTGATCCGGCCTTAGTCAATATTCTGCACGACCGTTTCGATAGTGCAGGAAACGTTGAGATCATTGCAGGAGATGCCCTGAAAGTTAATTTTCCTGAGTTCGACAAGGTCGTCTCAAACCTTCCTTATTCCATTTCTTCGGAGATAACCTTCAAGCTCCTTCGCCATAAATTCAAACTCGGAATCCTCATGTACCAGTATGAGTTTGCAGTACGCATGGTCTCTTCTCCTGACTGCAAGGACTATTCCCGCCTGACTGTAGATACCTATTATTTTGCAGACGCCTCCATCCTCATGAGAGTTCCAAAAGGAGCTTTCCAGCCAGCTCCGGAAGTTGACTCCGCAGTAGTCAAACTTGTTCCCCGCCCGGCACCTTTTGAAGTCCGGGATGAAGCCTTCTTTATGAAATTTGTGGCGGCAGTCTTCAGCCAGCGCCGGAAAAAGCTGAGAAATGCCATCCTGAACACAAATTATATGCTCAAAATCCCCGGCATTAAAGAGGTAATTGACCGGCTTCCTGAGGAATTAATGAACAAAAGGGCTGAAAACCTGACACCTAAGCAACTTGCAGAGCTTGCAAATCTGATATTTGATTTTAATCAGAAGAAATAAACCAATATCTTCTAATTGGATAATATGGTTGAAATCGAATACAGAAAAGCCCGGGTCAGCCTGGGGGATTCAGACTGTGTCTATGAGCCTGCAGAAGACTCATTTTTACTCGCCGATGCGGCACTGGAGGATGCAGAGCCAGGCATGCGTATCCTCGAAGTCGGGACAGGTTCGGGCTTTGTATCTGCTGTACTCCTGGCAAATCTAAAAGACATTTATCTGCTTGCAATAGAAATAAATCCTCATGCCGCCCGCTGTGCAAGAGCAAACGGCGTTGAGGTTATCCGTACCGACCTTTTCAGAGGCATAAAGCCTGAAAAACCGGAAAACCGTTTTGACCTTATTCTCTTCAACCCGCCCTATCTTCCTACCTCTAAGGAAGAAAAAGTTCCGGGATGGCTAAATTATGCTTTTGATGGCGGAATCAGCGGGAGAGAAACCCTGGACAGGTTTCTGGACGAGGTAAGAGATTATCTCAAGCCTGGAGGAAAAATTCTTGTGCTTATCTCATCGATTACCGGGCTCGAGGCCGTCAGGGAGAAAATAAAAGGTATGGGGTTCAAGGTTGACATTATAGAAAGGAAAAAAGTTTCTTTTGAGGAATTGATGGTTGTCAGAGGAATACTTTTGTAGACTTCAAAGTATCATTCTTGTTAAGACCAGGAGTCAAGTTTTATTCGGGTTTTTTAAGGAAAACATATTATCTTCTTTAATTTATTTGCATCACAAGTTCTATATCCTATTAATATTAATTACCACCTCGAATATTTATTATGAACTGGCAGACTAATGATGCTTTTTTATTACTAGGGAGCGCAGAGGGTCACGGTGTGCCAAGAAAGCTCATTTATGCATCAGTATTGATGCATGAAATGTGCTATGCTACAGAAAAGATG
>JADGNM010000192.1 GCA_017883485.1 Methanosarcina sp. | reverse complement strand
CAAGAAATTTGAGATGCCATCTCTGGCTCAATTAATCAGGGAAAGAAGTTCATCGAATTGAAAGTAAAAGGTTTTCACTCAATTTGAAGAGGATACGTTTTATTTAATATTTAATTCTGAAAATCTCTATATCACGAAAATCTCTTAATTCGGAAAATCCTTTTTCAACCCAGATTTTTAATCAGTTTCTTCGAAGCCTTCTTCGGATCTTTTTCCATTGCCTTCCAGGAATTTACCTCTTCCAGATCCAGCCTCAATAGACTCCTCGATCCATATAATCTCACCTCTGGACAACGTATATTGAGGGAAAACTCCATCCATGCCGTCAAAAGGCGTCCAGCCCGCCTTACTATGCAACATCTCAGCCTTAATAGGTTGAAGATTGCGGGGATTCACAATTATAAGGTCCGCATCAAAACCTACTTCAAGTCTGCCTTTGGCCTGACTATCCAACCCAAAAACCTTTGCTGGATTCCAGCTTGTAAGCTTTATCATTTGTTTAAGAGGAAGGATGTTTTTCCTGACTGCAGCAATCATGAGAGGCATAAGGGTTTCAACTCCGGGAACTCCAGAAGGAGCAAATCTTATATCAGCGTCCTTTTCTGACTCCAGATGCGGGGCATGATCTGAAGCTATCATGTCAATAGTTCCATCATTCATTCCATTTACAAGGGCTTTAATACTGTGGCTTCCTCGAAGAGGCGGATTCATTTTACCAAAAGATCTGAGTCTTTCCCAATCTCGCATCGAGAGAAAAAGATGGTGAGGTGTGACTTCACAAGTAAAAAGCGGTTTTCTTTTTTCCTTTGTTGCAAGGTATTTTTCCTTTCTGATCATACCTATAGCTTCGAGAGTGCTTATATGACAAAAGTGTGACCTAACTTTCAGTCTGGAAATAAGCTCGAGAGCTCTTTGAACAGCAGCCGCTTCGCACTCGTTTGGGCGTACTTTTGAGTGATAGTCAGGAGAAAAATATCCTTTAAATAACTCTTCTAGCTCAAGATGCAGCTTCTCATCTTCGGCATGAATAGTTGCAATGGCTCCGAGGCGTTTAATTTCAGCAAGAGCTTCCTCAAAAGTCTCTTCGTTGACATTTAATCCACCTGTTGACTCGGCCATGAAAATCTCCCCAAAAGCAGTAACCCCCAATTTCCAGAGCTCATCTAACTTATCTATATTCCCTGCCATCACACCGCCATTGATCCCAAAATCGATAATGGATTTTTTCCTGGCAAGTTTAAGTTTTTGCTCAAAAGATCGCCTATCAGTCGTAGGAGGGATTGTATTAGGCTGATCGATAACAGTGGTAATTCCGCCTGCAGCTGCCGCGCATGAGCCCGTATACCAATTTTCCTTTGCTGTCATGCCAGGTTCCCTGAAATGAACGTGCACATCAATTCCTGCAGGCAAGGTAAGAGCACCTTCGGCATCTATAATCATATCCGAGCTCGATACTCTCAGGTCTCTTCCTATTTTAGTAATCTTACCTCTTTCGATAATGATCTCGGCAGGCTGAAGAGAATCATTGTAATAAATCCTTGTATTTTTGATAAGAATATCAGGCATGGGCGTCTATATGTTTATAAATGTACTTAAAATGTGTACATCAACTGATATCGAGAACTATGCAAAAAGAGGAGTGAAAAATTTTAGAAAGACTATTAGAGACATCGAGAGGAAAGAAGAGAAAAAATAAAATTGGGAAGTAGAGTTTTCAGTTCAGTTTGACTCTCTCAGCCGTAGTAAGATAGACAACACTCTCACAGATATTACAGCAGTGATCAGCAATCCTTTCAATATAGCGAATCAGGAAAAGTAAGTATGTGGCTTTGGAAATAATGCTTGTATCTTTTGCCATCATTTCTATCAGTTCAACCCAGACTGCATAAAAAAGCTTGTCGACCTCATCATCCCTAGCCGCTGTCGCTCTTGCGAAGTTCGACGTCCTGAGTCTGAAAAGCCTTGAGGGAGTTCTCGAGCATGTATACTGCAATATCTGCCATTTTTCTTGTATCTACAAGGGGCTTTATATGCCCACCATCAATTTTTCCAGGGATTTTGGCAATGTTGATCGATAGTCCTTCAATTCTTTTGAGATCTGCTGCGATCTTGAGAGAAGATACGACAAGCCGAAGATCGCTGGCTATAGGCTGCTGAAGTGCAAGAAGGTCGCAAATAGAAACCTCAATTCCTTCCTCAAGTTTATTTAGTTCCGTTTCAGAGGCAATCGTTCTTTCAGCTAGCTTAATGTCGAGATGTTCTACTGCAATCATCGAATCTCTGAATACCCTCTGAACCATTTTTCCAAGGGAAAGTACGGCTTCCTTGAGCAAATCCAGCTGCCTCAGGTATCGTTCTCGAACCATATTTCAATCACCCAAACCTGCCAGTAATGTAATCCTCAGTACTTTTTTCTCGAGGGTTGTGGAAAATCTGCCTGGTTTCGCCGAACTCAATCAGTTCCCCCATAAGGAAAAATCCGGTATAGTCTGATATCCTTGCTGCTTGTTGCATATTATGAGTTACGATTACTAGAGTATAATCTTTTTTAAGGTTCATGATAAGTTCTTCAATTCTTGAAGTGGAAATCGGATCAAGAGCGCTGCAGGGTTCATCCAAAAGAATAACCCTGGGCTTTACTGCTAGAGTCCTGGCAATACAAAGCCTTTGCTGTTGCCCGCCGCTAAGAGAAAAGGCAGGAGATTTGAGCCTGTCTGAGGTTTCACCCCAGAGAGCAGCTGAACGAAGGGCACCCTCGACAACACCATCCAAATCCTTTTTATTTGCACCATGAATGCGCGGCCCATATGCAATATTGTCATAAATGGACATCGGGAAAGGGTTTGGTTTCTGGAATACCATTCCTACCTGTTTCCTGAGTTCAACAACATCCACATCTGTGCCGTAGACATTCTTATTTTCAATCAAAACTTTACCTTCGATCCTGCAGTTCTTGATAAGATCATTCATCCGGTTTAAACAACGTATGAAAGTGGACTTGCCGCAGCCTGAAGGACCTATAAGAGCAGTTACGCTATTTTGGGGGATCTGCATAGAGATATTCTTAAGGGCCTGCTTTTCCCCGTACCATAAATTCAAGTTTTCTACTTCAATATGAGGCTTAGCCATATTCTGGGGTTGAGCTAAGTTTAGGGCAGTTTCAGTCATTTATGAACCTCAGTTAGTCTAAAGAGAATCTGTGCAAAAGTACAACAAAATATTTCGAAAACCCAATGTTTTGGCTGATTATTTACAAAGAGTATATAAATAACTCACTAAAGTCATGGGTTTATAGAAGTTCTCAATAAATTTATTCTTACAAAGGTATGTTTTGTATAGTAGCAGTGGGTATTGGTTAGATATAATAAAGGGGAAGTCTACCGTTTTCGGGCAATTAAAGACGATTTTCTGGGCAATAAAGTCAAATATTCAATATATTATTCTAGTTAATTGTTTCTACTCCTGTAAGTTATCATTATGAGATACATTAAATTTTTAATAAATGGGTTAAATTTTCAACTTTTGCCTGTAATGCCTGCGGATTAATACCGCTATGATATCCAAGCCCAGCACGATTGCCAACAAAACCAGAGCCGTTCCGTACTGAAGGGGGCGGGTTTTGGCAACATGTGTTCCGGCAGTAGCCAGTACGAAGAGATGGTAGGGAAGAGCCATGAACTGGGAATAGATAGAATCAGGCAGTCTCGGTCGAAAATAAGCGGCTCCTGTAAGAAGAATAGGAGCAGTCTCCCCTGCAACTCTTCCGATGCTCAGGATAGAACCGGTAACAATCCCTGGGATGGCTGCCGGAAGAACCACATACCTGATAGTCTGCCATTTGCTGACACCAAGTGCAAGGGAGGACTCCCTGTATTCATTCGGGACTGTAATCAGGGCCTCCTCACTGGCACGGATAATCACCGGCAGAATTAGAAGGGAAAGGGTAAGAGATGCCGCAAGTACGGAAGGGCCAAAATTAAAGTAATTAACAAAAAGTGCCATTCCGAAAAGTCCGAATACTACGGATGGAGTCCCTGCCAGGTTATTGATCGCCATTTCTATAATCCATGTAGTTCGGTTCTCTCCCGCGTATTCGTTAAGATAGATAGCAGCCATAATTCCCATTGGAAGGGCTACAGCCATTGACCCTACAATAAGGATTAAAGTGCCTACAATTGCCGGATAGATCCCGCCTTCAGTCATCATATTTGTAGGCACTTCAGTAAGGAAACCAAAATTAATTGCACTATATCCGTTGTAGATAATATAGGAAAGCATAATCAGCACAAATCCTGCAACTATCGATGCTGAAAGGCTGAGTAATGCAAAGGCAATTTTTTCACTGGTCCTTGCGTTCAGCCTCATAATCTGTCCGCCGTGGGCCCTTGCCATTTTATGGTCGCTTTCATTTGATTCTGCACTCAATTCCATGCTAGTCCACCTTGAATCTATATCGCTTTTTAATTGAATCCGCAATTAAGTTAATCAGGAAAGTAACGATAAAAAGCACAGACCCGACCGCAAAAAGAGCATGGAAATGATCACTTCCCTGGGGAACCTCCCCCATTTCAAGTGCTATTGTGGCAGTCATTGTCCTTACCGAACTCAGAAGACCCTCTGGAAAAGAAGGGATTATTGCAGTATTTCCTGTTACCATCAAGAGGGTCATAGTCTCTCCTATAGCTCTTCCTATACCAAGCATTACAGCCGCTGAAATTCCGGAGATTGCTGCAGGGACTATAACCTTATATATAGTCTGCCATCTCGTGGCCCCAAGAGCAAGCGAGCCCTCCTTGATAATGCTGGGAACCGAACTTATCGCATCTTCTGAAATAGAAATGATTGTCGGAAGCGCCATAATTCCGAGCATAATGGAACCTGTAAGAGCGGTCTGTCCAGTAGGCAGGTTAAAGGTATTCTGTACAACCGGAACCAATATAACAAGCCCGAAAAATCCAAATACAACGGAAGGAATGCCTGCAAGAATTTCAATAAAAGGCTTCATTAAATCTGCTACCTTCGGGTTTGCAATCTCGGCAATATATATTGCACAAGCAATCCCTAGAGGCACCGCAAAAATAATTGAGCCGGCAGTCACAAGAAGGGAGCCGAAAAACAGAGGTAATAGCCCAAACTGCCTGGGTACTGACGTCGGATACCAGAATTTGCCAGTGAGAAAGCCCTGAAGAGATGTGCTTTTAAAGAGAAGTAAACTGTCACTGAATAAAAAAAGGCATATGAGGAAAACAATAACAACAGTAAGAGTACTGACAAAGAACAGCCACGATTCGATAATCTTCTCTTTATGCTTCCTGCTAAGCATTTCTTTCTCCTGAAATCATTTTGTTTTTTACTTCTTTAGTGGGATATATTCTACGCTCAAAATGTTCTGACCTTTCTCGCTCAAACAAAGCTAAAAAATCAGCAACCTATACGTGTCCAATTTGCTTTCCTTACAATCCACTATAAAAGGTGAGAGGCATATAAAGATTCGCCATATATAACATGACTATGTCATATTAGACAGTTACTCCAATAGCTGTCATCGATTTCACTGCAAACATAATATTTGGCGTATGAGGTCAATGATGATGCTT
>JADGNM010000191.1 GCA_017883485.1 Methanosarcina sp. | reverse complement strand
ACTAACTTTGTTTAATATGTCTTTTTTTCAAGCTCGCTTACATGAATTCATATGAAAACCTTTTTATAGCATGTTCCCTATATATAGTGAACATGGAAACTTGAGTAAAAGATTGGCTTGAAGAGAGGCATAAAGCTGGAGAAAAATGTCTTGAAATCAAAGTCCGAGGGGATTGTCATTATGTTTACCATTCTACGAGTAGATATGACAAAGAGATCAAAAAAGGTCGCAAAGTGTCTGTGTACCTTGGTAGACTTGACAAAGAACATGGATTTATACCAAAAGGCGATAAACCTGAAGCTAATACGACACCTATGCCTCGATCTATCACAGACTATGGAAATTCAATGATTCTGCATAATGCGATGGCAGAAATCAAACCTCTTTTAATGGATAGTTTCCCGGATCATTGGGAAGAACTCTATGCAATGTCAATTGTTCGTGTTAATGGTTATACCCCTCTCCAGAGAATCAAAGATAATTGGGAAGATCTCTATGATCCTGAAGGCCTAAAACCAAATTTGAATCCCTCCAATCTTTCAAAGGTGTTAAGGGAAGTAGGCCTTGACAGGTTCGGTCAAAATGAAATTTTCAGTCATCTCAAGAATTTTGACACTCAGCTTGTGTATGATTTAAGCACCTGTTTCTCTCGCTCCATGAGCATTTTACAGGCTGAGAAAGGCTATAACAAAGACTGTATTCAAGTTCCTCAGGTCAACTTTGCCCTTCTTTGCGGTCTTGATAGTGAAATGCCTACAATGATAAAGTCTGTCCCAGGTAGTGTCAGGGACATAAGTACGTTATACAAAACAATTGAAGAATTGGATATTAGCGATAAGGTGCTTCTTCTTGATCGTGGTTTTTTCTCGGATGATGTTCTTAAATTCTTAGAGAAAAAACATATCAAATTTGTTTTACCCACAAAAAGAAACAGTCATTATTACGACACAAGAATACATCTTAATGAGGAATTTATTTATCATGATCGTCTTATTAAATGTGGAAAAAGGAAGTTGGGAAACGTATTTTTGTATATGTATGAAGACCAGGATCTGAAACTTGAAGAACTGAAAACAATCTTCAGAAAAAGAGAGGAAGGGAAGATTAAAGAGGAAGAGTACTCTTTGAAACAAAAAAGAGCAGGCAAGTTTCTAATTATCTCCAATCACGATATAGGAAAAAAGGAGATGTATGAACTCTATAAGAGAAGAGATTCCATAGAGAAGCTGTTTGATGCATACAAAACAACATTAGATGCTGATAAATTGTACCTTCATGACGATGAGAGTGTTTATGGACATGTATTTGTGGCGTTTCTTTCATTATATGCTTACTGTAAAATATTGAAAGCTCTTAAAAAAGCGGATATTAATAATAAGTTCTCGCCCACTGACATCCTTTTGAAATTTAGAAAAGTCAAAAACATAGATTTTGGTGAAAAAAATATAATTACTGAAGTTCCTAAGAAAGTAAGAGAATTAGATAAAGCTCTCAAATTCAATATATTCCCTACAAAAAATGGAAGTTAAGGTACTTAATATGAAATGTTTCTTATTTTTCAGTTTTAGAGGATTTTAAAATTATTTTAGAAATGGCAATGATGAAAGCGTTGCTAATTTGGTTTAGAGAAAATGATTAACGATAAGAAAACAAAATATTCTGCATCAGACTCGCTAGTCGGGTACTTATACCAGTGTCGACTTGCACTATTGGAAACGTTCAGAAGGCTGAAAACAAATCCCAGTATCATAGTGGCAGTCGAAACACTGGACGATGTAGTATTTGAGAGCAATGGTACTCCCACTGAAATCATTCAAGTAAAACACCACACTAACCGCCAGGCCAACCTTACCGATGCGAGCACTGACCTATGGAAGACTATACGGATATGGTGTGACCTTTATCAACACGGAATTATTCAAAGCGGGGCTGTTCTTTGCATGATGACAACATCAAAAGCTTCAGAGGGGTCTGCTGCTTATTATCTTAGGGCAGAAAATAGAGATACGGTTGTTGCCGAGAAAAAACTTCTAGAAACTGCCCAAACTTCAACCAGTGAAGCAAACCATGAAGCTTATTCTAACTTTTCAAAACTGACTTCAGAATCGCGACTCGAACTCCTTAGAGCAACTCTCATTCTTGATCAGAGTCCGCTAAACGAAGATCTTGACCAATGTTTGCAGAAAGAAATCTGGTCTGTGTGCCAGCGTTCGAAAATTGATAAATTCCTTATTTATTTCGAGGGCTGGTGGTTCAAACGTATCCTCAAAAGCCTATGTTCTGAACATTCTATGCCCATCCTGGGAGAAGAGTTAGATTCACAATTTGATGAACTACGTGAGCAATTCAAAAGTGACTCTTTACCTGTTCATGCTGACCTTAAAACTGCTACTACTGATTACAAATTGTATCAAAATTACACATTCGTTCATCAACTAGAGCTTATAGATGTTGGGTCTAAGCGTATTTCCATAGCAGTGAACAACTATTACCGAGCTTTTGAACAGCGTTCTCGATGGTTACGTGAAGACCTCCTCTTTGTCGGTGACATTGGAGACTACGAAAGAAATCTAGTCGAGGAATGGGAAACTCATTTCGAGACTATGTGTGAAGAACTTGGTGAGGATGCGGCTGAGCATGAAAAAGTAAACGCAGCACGCAATATATATAACTGGGTCGAAAAAGAAGCACATTTTCCCATGAAGCAATGTCAAGAGCCGTTTATAACACGTGGATCATATCACATTTTATCTGATAAACAAAAAGTTGGTTGGCATCCAGAGTTTCAAAATCGGCTTAAGTTCCTTCTTGAAGGCAAGGAGGTGGCAGATTGAGGCATTGGGATGAAAGAAGTACTGAAGAGGCAAATCTTCTAAATCCAGCGTTTTTAGCAGTAGTGTCTTATCAGTGCATAAAGGGCTATACCGAAACATCTGGGAAAAAAGCACCTTATGTTCTTCCATTTCTTGTGACTTCATTAATTTTACATAAGAGGACTCGGGAATCGCTCCCCAGAGGTATTCGAGCTCACTTTTTAACTTGGATTACTCAAACTAAGGGAGCTCAAGCCAAAATTGGATATATTGATCGTACTCGGTCAATTGTTCCTTATGTAAAGGAAGCCTTGGCTTTTGGGGTTGCCAATAAACTACTCATGATTAGTAACTGTTCTTTTGGAACTGGTCAAAAGATATACGTTCCAGCACATTCTAACGATAAAATAACGGTAGAAGTGGTAGATTGTTTTAAGAAAGCTTATTTTTGTGGCCGTTGGCTTGCTCGAGCCGGAAAGATAGAAACGGTAATGGCATTGCTGGGAGTTAAACCATGAGTTTTCAGATTATAAAGATTATACTTTATAGCAAAAAAGGGGCAACTCGATTTCTGTCTCTCCAGACGAACTCGGTGAATATTATTACCGGCGCTTCGAAGACGGGGAAGTCTGCCTTGATCCATATAGTGGACTATTGTTTAGGGAGAACGGAGAGCCGGATTCCTGGCGTTATCCGAGAGAATGTTTCTTGGTTCGGTGTCCATCTAGTACGACGGAAAGAAGAATTATTCGTTATCCGACGTAATCCTTTCCCTGGGAAATTATCCTCTGAAGATATTTACATTGAGAAAGGTTTCAACCTCAAGGTTCCCAATCATGATGAGCTTATACAGAATACTAATCTCGAGGGTTTAATCTCATTACTAAATGATTTTGCAGGCATTAGTGAGTATTCTTTTGACACTAAACCTGAACACACTCGTAAAGTGGGAATAGCGAATATAACAAAAGCCCTTATATACTGTTTTCAAGAACAGAGCGAAGTTGCAAATCAGTATTTTCTGTTCCATCGCCAAGGAGAAGAGTATATTCCTCAAAGCATTAGGGACTACATGCCTTTTTTCCTTGGTGCGGTGAATAAAGAGCACCTTCTACATAAAGAAGAGCTAAATCGACTTAAGCAGCAACTCAGAAAACTGGAAAAACATATTGTAGAGACAGAACGACTCAAAGGAACAGCTTTTGAAAGAGCCCATTCACTCATTGCGGAAGCCATTTCCGTGGGGCTAATTCCTTCTTCTCAACAAATGCCGAATTCATGGATTTCAGTTAAGGAGGCATTAAGTTCCGCTCTGAGATCTAGAGCAGAACTTGATGTTCCTGAAACTCGATACATTCAGGAATTGAACCGCCTCTTTGAAGCTAAAAAAGAATTGAATAATAAGCATAGGTCTGTGAATGAAGAGATTATTGCATTAAGGGCTTTGAGAACTAGAGGCGAAGGTTTTTCCCACGAAGCTACTGAGCAACGAGCTAGACTTAATAGCATCGGGTTGTTATCCATAAATGAAGATGCAAATCACTATATTTGCCCATTATGTGATTCAGCAATGGATAACCCAACACCGGGCTCCAAGGCTATTCTTACTAATCTAAAAAGTATATCAGATCAAATTGAAGGTGTGTCTACTGATCTTCCCCATATCGAGCAACTGATTGCTACTGCCGAAGCAAAGCTAACAGAAATTAATTCGGAACTTAAAGACGTAAATGGTCAAATTCAAGCAGTTCAACGAGCAAATCAACGTATTGAAGTAATCCGTGACTCCAACTCAAAACGAACTCTTATTCAGGGAAGACTTAGCCTCTACTTAGAAACGATCATAGAAGTAGAAGATGAAGTGGTTAATAGAAAAGAAATTGAAGAGCTCAAAGCTAATATTTCATATCTTGAAAAATTGCTGGACATTAATGAAATAGAAGATCGCCTAAATTCCATCATGTCATTTATCTCTCAAGAAATGACAGAAATGGCAAAGATACTTAAACTTGAGTATTCCAACTACCCAATACGTTTGAACCCTAAGAAACTAACAGTTATTGCAGATACAGAAAATGGGCCACTTCCTTTAGAAAAGATGGGTAGTGGAGAGAATTGGGTCTCGCTCCATCTTATTACACATCTTGTCCTTCATCGCTGGTTCGCGAAGAAAGATCTACCTGTTCCTCGCTTTGTCTTTTTTGACCAGCCAACTCAGGCATATTTCCCTCCCGAAGTCGCCGAAGAGACAGTCAAGAATACTGATAAAGAAGCAGTTGAGCGGATGTTTTATCTAATTCTTGAAAAAGTCAAAGATAGTGAGTTCCAAGTTATTATCACAGAGCATGCTGATATTCTGGAAAAATGGTATCAGGAAATGGTTGCCGAAAAGTGGTGGGATGGGGTTAAGAAGCTTGTTCCATTAGAATGGATTAAACAATAATGGACTTCATTTGCCATCTGTTAACGAATTATATGTACAATTTTGAAACCAAGTTAATAGAGAGCGTCGCAAAAGTCAAATCAATTATACATTTGGGTAATTTGAATGTTGACTTTAAATATAGTTGTAAATTTTTTGCACGAAATTTAGGCAAACATTACCTTAATAGGTATGCAATTTATCCCACTTGTAGAATCTAATGGACTTTTACGACGCTCTCTAATACTTTCATCTAACTCCTCAAACCTTTTACCGGAGTTTATACTTTCCGACAAAAAATGACATCTAGCGGCTTGATTTTTGTAGGGTACAAGAAATATTAATTATATTGTACCAAATATGATAACA
>JADGNM010000190.1 GCA_017883485.1 Methanosarcina sp. | reverse complement strand
GTCTTGTCATAGAACACTAAACAATTCCAAGATAACGGCGGGCGGCCCTTGCATACCCCATCCTTTAGGTTGGGGTGGCCGCCCGCAATTTGATTTAGTAAGTAATCCCCAAACTTCATTTTATAAATCTTCAGTGTAAAAATGAATTAACGGCAGTGAAATTATACGAAAGCGTCTTTCATCCCTATCCATTGCATCTTTTATCTCTTGTCATTAAAATGTGTGTGTTTTTATTCAGTTCAGGAGAAGAGTATATGGACAGATGAAAGTATAAAATCAGTAAGTCCAGATAACGGATTAAACCTAAATTTAACAGCTCCCATTAATTGAGATATAATTTTATTATAGGAAAACACATTGTATCGACACAATATTTTTAAGAAGATATAAAGTGTCAGGATTCATTAGGCATTGATTTATTAGGCATTAATAGCATCGAGGCATTAAAAATACAAGATATTAAAAACATGAGATATTTACAAATTACGATACTTACGCTTATGTCAAATTGCGATCATATAAATCTCCAGGTTGAAAAACGTCTGAGCTTAGCAATATTTGCCGAACTTCACTTTCTGTACAGGAAAACTGTTTCGGAAATACGCTTTCTGAATAACAATATTATAATAATAATTTGTAGTTTGCAATTTATGATCTGCAATTTATATAGTAAAAGACATCTTAATCACATCAGAGCATGGTTATTGATATTATAAATGGGTACATGGAGCCACTAAAATGAGAATCGGAGTCTATATTTGCCACTGCGGATTGAACGTTGCGGGAGTAATAGACGTTTATGCCCTGCAGGAAATGACAGCTAAACTGGAAGATGTGGTGCTTGCCCGGGAAATACAGTTTTTATGTTCTGACTCCGGACAGGAAGGCATCATTAATGATATTAAAGAAAACAAAATCGATAGGGTAGTGATAGCTGCCTGCTCCCCCAGGCTGCACGAAAAGACCTTCAGGCATGTAATGGAAAAAGCTGGTCTGAACCCCTATCTTATGGAAATGGTAAACATAAGGGAACAGTGCTCCTGGGTGCATGCAGACGACCCGCAGATGGCGACTCAAAAGGCTTTTGACCTTATAAAGATGGGAGTTGCAAAGGCCAGGTTCCTGAAGGAACTGAGTGCAACAAGCTCGAAAGCCAGCAGGAGTGCTCTTATCATAGGTGGAGGAGTTGCCGGAATCGAGGCAGCCCTGAACCTTGCGGATGCGGGATTTCCTGTAATCATGGTGGAAAAAGAATCGACAATCGGAGGCAAAATGGCCCTGATGAACGAGGTTTTTCCAACCAATGACTGTTCTATCTGCGTGCTTGCTCCCAAAATGACGGAAGTTCAGAACCATCCTAACATCACACTTTATACGTATTCCGAAGTTACTGATATCTCCGGGTCTGTCGGGAAATTCCACGTAAAAGTCAAACGAAAACCCAGGTTCGTGCGCGAAAATAAATGCAAAGGATGTGTGGAGCTCTGTGCAGATGTCTGCCCTGTGGAAATTGAAAATCCTATGAACTATGGGATCGGAAAGACCAAGGCCATATATATGCCAATTCCCCAGTCCGTCCCTCAGATAGTACTTATTGACCCTGACCACTGCGTAGGCTGCGGACTATGTGCGCAGGCCTGTCCGGCAGATGCTGTCGATTACGAGCAGAAAGCCGAGGAAATTGAGTTTGAAGTAGGAGCAGTAATTGTTTCAACCGGATACCAGCTCTTTGACGCAACCAGAAAAAAGGAATACGGATTCGGGAAATATCCGGATGTTATCACGAATATGCAGCTTGAACGCATGCTGAATTCTGCAGGGCCTACAGGCGGAAGGGTGATTGTACCATCCACTGGCAATCCTCCAAAAAGCGTAGCATTCATCCAGTGCGTCGGGTCCAGGGACAAGACCGTCGGAAACGAGTACTGTTCAAGGTTCTGCTGCATGGCCGCGCTCAAGAATGCTCAGATGGTAAAGGAACGCTATCCTGACACTGAGATTACTATCTTTTACATAGATATCCGGGCTGCAGGGGAGATGTATGAGGAATACTACATAAGGACTCAGGCTATGGGTGTGGATTTCATCCGCGGGAAGGTCGCTGAAATTTACGCAGGAGAAGACGGCAGGCCAGTAGTCCGTTACGAGAATACCCTGGAATCCCTTCCTGGGGAAGAAGCTTTTGACATTGTAGTGCTTTCAACGGGCAGCGAGCCAAGCAAAGCCGCAGAAAACGTAGGAAGGATGCTGAATCTCTCAAGGCGGCCGGATCGGTTCTTTGCAAGTGCGCACCCGAAAATGCGACCTGTTGATGCGCCTGTAAGTGGAGTTTTCCTGGCAGGCTGTGCATCAGGGCCAAAGGAAATACAGGTTTCGATTGCCCAGGGCAGCGCATGTGCATCCAAAGTTATGCAGCTGCTGGGCAAAGGCGAACTCGAAGCAGACCCAATGGGAGCTCATATTGATTCTGAGAAATGCATAGGGTGCAAGACCTGTGTGGAAGTCTGCAAGTTCGGGAAAATTAGCATTAAGGACAAAAAAGCTGTGGTAGATGAAGTCTCATGCCACGGCTGTGGAGACTGCAGTGCTGCATGCCCTGTAGAAGCAATCCAGATGCGGAACTTCGAAAACGAACAGATCCTTGCCCAGGTCCGAGCTGCAACTGCGAATAAGTCCCAGAGTCCTCTTATTGTGGCTTTCCTCTGCAACTGGTGCAGTTACGCCTGCGCAGACCTGACCGGGATGTCCAGAATTCATTACCCTACAAATATCAGAATAATCCGTACAATGTGTGCTGCCAGGGTAAATCCGGAATTTGTGCTTGAAGCTTTCAAAGGCGGAGCCGACGGAGTACTTGTTGCAGGCTGCAGGCTGGACGAATGCCATTACATATATGGGAATATCGATGCAAAACAGCGGATGGAAGTCTTAAAAGAGGTCCTGAAGGAAATAGGGTTCGACCCAAGAAGAATCAGGACCCTCTGGATCTCAGCAGCCGAAGGAGAGCGTTTCTCAAACGCGATAACCGATTTTGTAAAGGAACTTGAAGAAATAGGACCTATCGGAACCGAACTCAAGCCTGATGAAACCAGAGATGATAAGCCTGGAGCTGAACTTGAGAAGGTGTCACAGTGAGCGAGGAATCTCCCAAAAAGGAAGCCTCCGTTTGTAATGAGTGCTGTAACGAGTGCTGCGAAGCCGGAGAAACCGAAACCGAAGAATCGGAAGTAAAGAAACTTGAATCAGAGGAATCCGAACCCTCAGCACTCGAAAATAGTGAGGGTGAAAACCAGGAAAAGATCACGGTTACCAACAGCATGGACGTGCAGGGCGATCACTTTCTCTATTCCCAGGCAACAGAAAAGTCGATCCAGACCCTGGATTACGACTACAAACGCTGCAATGGCTGCGGAATTTGCGTAGAAATCTGCCCAACAAAAGCCCTCGAACTCGGCCCTGTGCACGAGATTGCAACCGGGCTTGACGCTCCTGCGGTAATGATGGACCTTGAGAAGTGCACCTTTTGCAGGATGTGCGCAAACCTTTGTCCCGTGCACGCCATCAAATTTGAGGCTGTGGGGAAAGTCCCGGATGAGAAGCAGTACCCCAAGTATGACACATACGTAAAAATAAACGAAAAATGCCTCCCATGTGATCTCTGTAAAGGGGCATGCCCCCAGGACGCAATAGAAGTAGAGTTCACCTTCCCGAAAAAAGAGGAGATCACTCCTTTCAAAGAAGGGGCAGAAGGAGAAATAGAAATTGACACTGAGAAATGCAACTTCTGCGGAATCTGTGCCCGTTTCTGTGATGCCTTTGTCCTGCTTGAGCGTGAACCGACACCTGACAACCTTGTGCCGTTTGAGCAGCTCCTTGTGGACACGGATAAATGTGATTATTGTACACTATGCAAGGACCTCTGCCCGGAGGAAGCAATAAAAGTTAAAGGTGAACGTCCTCCCGGCTGCGAAGCCCCGAAGGTTGAAGGAAAAGTCAAGATAGACGATTTGAAGTGTACGGAATGTGCCCGCTGCAAGGCTGTCTGCCCTTATGATGCCGTAGAGCTGCAAAAGCCCATGGAAGGGGATCTCAGCCTTATAGACGTTAACCTGAAAGAATGTGACCCCCAGGGATGCCGCGGATGTTTCAATGTCTGCCCCTCCAAACTCTGGTACGTGCCGACAGACCCTGAGGACCCGCGCAAGATTGCCTTTGTTGAGGATTACTGCACTTACTGCGGAGCCTGTGTAAAAGCCTGCCACCTCGATGCTATAAAACTTGAGAGGACCGATGTCCACCACACGGATATTCCGGATACCCCCTGGGCTGCCCAGTGGAGAGATGCAATCGCTTCCCTGAAAACAGGAGTAAGAAAAGGAGTTGATAGAGCAGTATTCCGGGAAACCGAGGGATTTAAAACCCAGAAGTTCATGGGAATAGAGCCTCCAAGCGTTAACGAAGAAATGCTTGCAGCAGTGCAGGCAAAAATAGATGCCTTAATGCCAGCCCTTAAGAGTGCGAAGGTCAGGAAACTCTGGGAGACCGACACCCCGAAAAATGCAGCTGCAGCAGTAAAAAAGAGATTGGAAGACCTGAAGCAAAAAGATGCGAAAGTAAAAGCCTTAAGTACGGAAGCTGAATGTGAAAAAGGAATACCGCAAAACTGAGGCGCAGGTAAAGATCAGTTAAAGATAGCTGAGAGAAAAATTACCATTGGGGGAGAATCTTACACTTTTTCACCTTCTCAGGACTTACACTTTCCACCTACAACCATAACAGGTACCTTTGAATGCCTGACCAGATTTTCTGAAACGCTACCTAAAAGCAACCTATCGAGTCCTGTCTTTCCGAGAGTGCCCATGACAACAATATCCATTCCTTCCTCTTCGGCATATCGGATCAACTCATCTGCAGGATGCCCTTCAAGCAGGACAAGTTCTACTTTAACCCCTTTCGCTTCTCCTAAGCCTTTTACATAATTTACCATCTGGTGTCCTTGTTTTTTTAATGCCTCATACATCATCTCATACATCGGCTCCCAATAGGGGTTAACACCCATCGAAGAAAAGTAATCCCCATCCATAGGAAATAAGTAAGCTGTTGGCACTACATGGACTGCATAAACTGTCCCGCCACTCAATCGGGCAAGCTCTATTCCCCTGTTTGCAGCCAGCTTTGAGCAATCTGATCCGTCGGTTGCAATCATTATATTCTTGAAGTAAATGTCACCCAGTCCTCCACGCAGAATTCTATAATATTTTGTAACCTTCAAGGGATATAACAGCATCGGGGCTCGGAAAGTGAAAAAGCTTAGTCTACCCGATAATCATTTTATACAACAAAACTACTTTTGCTTCCGAAACAATGGAAACTCCAGAATTTTCCATGGAGGATACCGCTCCTTCGCCTTACACCCTGATTTTGCTTGACTGAAAAAGGAGTTTTCAGTGTTCTTCAATGTTATACTTTTTTCATTACGTTTGTTCATTATGTTTGTTCATCACCTTTTTCATTTTACATTTCGACCCCCATGCAAAAATAGAACATAATTTATTTTTTTGATACAATATATATTTTCACTTCATGTTCAACTTGTATATTATGATACAA
>JADGNM010000189.1 GCA_017883485.1 Methanosarcina sp. | reverse complement strand
ATACATCATTCTAAATAAAATTAATTGCAAGATGTCTAATGATGTGGAATATGTGGTCAATATTCAATACTTATCCCCTGATTCGTCGGAGTTAAGGTTCAAAATTAAACAGTATTAAGAAACAACAATATAAAGGAGAAAACACAATGGAAACACATTCAGGTTCTATTGATCTTAATACTTCAATGAAGGAAACAGAACAAGCTTTCAAACAGATGAAATGTTGTATAACGAAGATGCAACTTGTGGATAAAGCTAGAAGTATCAATGCCTGTAGTGAAGTAATGTTTGCTGTTGAGAATATGCCTGAAAAGGAATATTACAACACTGGCGATGTTCTCAAGACATTTGGATGCATGGAAAACGCTTTGAAGGCTTTCCGCGATATGAAATTCCCTGCAAATAAAATAAAAATAATAGAGAACTGCAAAAGTCTCAATTGCCACAGCGAAGTAATAAAAGCTCTTGATACTTGTGCAGACAGGGAATACAAGAGCTGTTCCGATGTAATGATGGAATGTAAAGGAAAAATAAACTGTTAAAAGCTTATGTTTTTAAAAGCTTCTACTTTTGGCTGTAGCAGGAAAGTTACAACCTCATTTCAAACCAAGGTTAAATAGTATAAATTTCATTATAGTATTAGAAAGTGAATTTTATACAAAGAAGCCGTCCAGTTAGTTAATTAATCAACCGGTGACATTAATATGAGTGACAACAAAACGAACTGCAAATATTTAAACAAAAGTATGGCAAGTGGAAGTTTTAAATTTTTAAAAGTATCCAGTAAAGTGAGTGCAAAAAAATACGTGGCTATATGCGATCCTAATATTGAGAAGCCTGAAATAGAAATACCATTAGTAAATTTTCCATTAAAACAAGAATACTTATCTAAATATTGTGAAAACAAAACAAATTTTGTCAATTGTTATAGAATGGGACTTATATCCGAAGAGACCAAAAAGCATAGTTAAACACACTTACATATTCTCCACCAAGGTTTTTCAGCTCCAGGTGCTTCTACGCCTTCTGAATGATTAAAGTCTGCATCAAAAGTATATTGCTTTCATAAAAATAGTAATTTTATATTAATAATTTTTATAATAAAGTTTATAAGAGTGTACAGCGTATAATAATTCGTCTAGTTATAAGGGGGAAACTAGACCTACTTAATGGCTAGCCAGGGCAAGGGTTTTCGCGACCCCTTGCCTAACTCATCCCAAAATTTCCATCATCTTTTTTATCTCCAGGTGCTTCAATTGCCTTCTGATTAATGAGTATTCGAACCTGCTTTTCCATAAGGTCATCAACAGTCCCGGCTGCAAAGACGTGTACGAAACGGTAGAACCGGTTCTGTGAAATCTTGGGTAGCTTAGAGTAGTTTTCAGCTAACGTCGAACCTATAAAATTATCCATCTCCCGAAGACCTTACAGAACCCCTTTTAGTATATGCTTACATTTATTTTGTAGTGGCAACGTATTAGTAATCTTGTACTTGTATTTTAATTATCTTCCAATATTTGAGGGAAAAAAATGGACTTTCAGGCTTCTGCTAAAAAACTTACAACACCAGTGAAAAGTGCAAAAATAGTCCCGAATATGAGTGTGGATGAGCTTCTAAGGGAATACGGCGGCTGTGCTTTCGGAGCGGGCAGGCTTGCTGAGGCTGTAGACATCTATTACGAGATGCTGGCTTCCGAAAAAACTACTAAATTTTTCGGGCTTGCGGGGGCAATGACTCCGGCGGGCATGAGAGCGATAATCGCAGACCTTATCAGGGATGGGCATATAGATGTCCTTGTCACTACCGGAGCCAATATGGTGCACGATACTGTTGAAGCCCTGGGCCTTCACCATTATAAGGGTACGGACTGTGCAGATGATATCCAGCTGAGGCATGAATGTATAGACAGGATTTACGACGTCTATCTCCCTGACCAGCATTTTACTGACCTGGAGGAGTTTTTACAGGGCGTCTATGCCGGCCTTCCGCAAGAAAGCCTCTCTATCAGGCAGGTGCTTACCGAAATCGGAAAAAATCTCGAGGACGACTCTTCCATTCTGAAAACCGCGGCCGAGATGGATGTGCCGGTCTACTGTCCGGCCCTGCAGGATTCTGTGATCGGGCTTCAAGCCTGGCTGTACAAGGAAGGAAATCCTCTGCAAGTAGATGCCTTTGCCGATATGCATGAGTTCATGGAACTTTGCTATGAGGCTGAAAGTACAGGTGCCCTGCTGCTTGGCGGTGGAGTTCCCAAAAATTATATTCTTCAGTCCATGCTTGTGACTCCGAAGTCTTTTGATTATGCAATCCAGCTCACAATGGACCGCCCGGAAACAGGCGGCCTGAGCGGCGCAACTCTTGATGAAGCCCAGTCATGGGGAAAGGTAGGCGAAAATGCAAAATCAGTGACCGTGTACGCAGATGCAACTATTACTCTCCCGCTCATGGTCGCAGCAGTGCGGACTCGCCTTTATAAGAGGTGATTTAATGGAAAAGAATACATGTATGATCCTTGCCTTGGATGTAACCGACAGGAAAGAAGCTCTGAGAATATCAGAAGACGTCCGGGAATTTGTGGATGCGATAAAGGTTGGCTATCCTCTCATACTTGCTACAGGACTTGAAATTATCAGGGAACTTGCCATATTCGCCCCGATTATAGCCGATCTCAAGGTCGCAGATATCCCAAACACCAACCAACTTATCTGTGAGCAGGTCTTTAAAGCTGGAGCAGATGCAGTTATTGTTCAGGGCTTTACCGGAAAAGACAGCCTTGATGCCTGCCAGGAAGTCGCTTCCGAATACAAGAAAGATATATTTGTTATAAGCGAAATGAGCCATCCTGGAGGAGCCGAATTCTTACAGCCTGTTGCAGAAGCGATCGCTAAAATGGCCGCTGAATCAGGAGCCTTCGGGCTTGTTGCCCCGGCTACCAGGCCTGAAAGAGTAAAAAGGATAAGAGAAATCATCGGAGACGAACTTGCCATTATCTCCCCCGGAGTAGGCGCTCAGGGAGGGAAAGCCTCGGATGTAATTGCAGCAGGTGCTGACTGGGTGATTGTCGGACGCAGTATCTATAATGCAGAATCCCCAAGAGAAGCCGCCCGCATGATTGCTGAGGAAATTGAGGCCGAGCTAAGAAAAGAAAGCTGAAGGACATGACGAACATCTGAAGAATGTTTTTTTGAAAATGTTTTCTTATATTTTTTCTGAAACATATTTCTTATATTAATCCATATATTCTCTGAATATCAACCGGTGCCTGTGATGAAAAATTTTGCTGATCCATGATGAGCCCTATGAGTTCTGAGGCACCGATTAAATTTTAATGGTTTAATATAAATAGCAATAGCGGTTCTCTATATGGGGAATGAAAGACTTGAACATGGCGTAGAAATATTTGAGTTAAAAAAAATTTGAACTATATATCCCGGGTTCTGTAGATTTTCAAAAACTTAGAGTTTTATTTAGATAGCTTCGACCTTTAATTGATAATCCCCCTAATAAAACCTTAAGAACCAATTGAAAAAAAACTCTTATACTAGTAACACATTTATTATAAGTATCATATATTATGTGGGTAGACTTATCTATAAAAAATTGAGTAAAATACCCACCGAAAGCTAATAATGTGAGTAAATTAGTAGGGTGTAGAAGAAATTCTCTGACTTTGGGAGGAAATTGGAAGGAACGAGCATTTTGCGATGAATATTCCTTCGGTTAGCTGTAGCTTTATTGTCTACTTAACGAGTTTTTGTTTGGCAGGTTTTTTTTCATCTGAAGCTTGAAAAATAGGAAGGATGAGCATTTTGCAATAAATATCCCGTTTATGAGCCGAGGCTTTCTCTATTGATTTAACGAGCCCTTTACTTGAAAGCTATCTTAAAAGGTGGTAGGTTGTTGATTTTGTGCGAATGCGGAGAGTTTGTCGAAGAGGACTCAATATTTGTAGATTACATAAAAACTTCTGCAAATCCTTCTAGCCGAACTGTAGGCCATCAAAAATGTGGAATTATCTTCAACTTTATTGATGAAAAACCCAAAATATACTCGTCAAGAAAAAAATTAAAAAGTATCGCTGCACTATTTGCAGAAAAAAAGAATCTTGACGGAGGGACGGTCGGTAAGTTTTTACTTGAAGTGGATCGGCTAAAATCCTGTGGGAAATTTTCTGATTACGAAATTTTATGTCTAGCTTTCATGCGGTTGAATTGCAACTCAGATACCACAATTAAAAATCAAATTCATGTTTATGGAGGTAAAAAATGCCTGAATATATAATCTGAAAATTGATATGGAAGTTATGGGAGTTCTAACATCCTTGGAGTCAAATATTTCTTTGGATACAACAGCACTTGAAGTGGATGCATACGATAATGTCTGTGTTTTTGTGCCAGCAGATGGAAAAACTAGACAATTGAATAAAAGAAATTAAAATAGAGATTCTCGTCGGCAGAGATATGGCCACTAAATAAATCGAAATTCAGGGAATAGGAGATAAACATGCCAGTTAGCCCTACATACCCAGGTGTTTACATTGAAGAAATCCCCAGTGGAGTTCGTACTATAATGGGGGTTAGCACTTCAACTACTGCTTTTGTCGGAAGAGCTAAAAAAGGTCCTGTGAATGAACCCATTTTGATCCATAACTTTGGAGACTTTGTTCGGATCTTTGGTGGACTCTGGGAAAAGAGTACAATGAGTTTCGCTGTACAGCAATATTTTGGAAATGGTGGAAAAGATGCAGTTATCGTCAGGGTAACTTCAGACTCTAAAGACAAAAAAATTACTACTAAATCAGCAGTAGTAAAACTGCCGTCATCAAAAGCAGCAAAAATTAAAGAATTAGTTTTAGAAGCAAAAAGTCCTGGTGAGTGGGGTAACAACTTGAAGGCTGCAATTGATTACGATACAAAAGATAAAGACGATATTATAAAGAAAGAGGGAGAAAAATTTTTTAATTTGACAATTATGGATCCAGGACCTTCAGAAGAAGGAACTGGTACTGGGGAGATCGAAATAATACGTAATCTTTCTTTAAATCCATTTGCACCATCCTATGTAAAAAAATTTTTAGAGCAAAATTCCAAGTTTGTACGCGTAAGCGGAGAAACTAAAGAATTACCAGACATACGTCCTGATAAAATTGATGCAAAAAAACCTGTTAAATTTGAAGAAGGAAATGACGGTGCTGATATCATTGACACAGATCTGATCTCAGATGATAAGAAAGGAAAGAAAGGTATTTACGCACTTGAAGATGCAGATATCTTCAATCTTCTCTGCATACCTCCAAGGACCTTTGAAAAAGATTTCGAAGAGAAGATACGTATCTCTATTTACGATAAAGCCGCCAACTACTGCAAAGACGCAGGGCCATGCTGCTGATGGATCCTCCACAAGACAAGAAAGAGCCCACCTCTGTAAATGCATATTTCTCAACAGATTTGAAAATAACTAGAAAAAATTATGCAGCATTCTTTTTCCCACGTATTAAAATGCCAAATTCTCTAAAATTTACATTTCGACCCCCATGCAAAAATAGAACATAATTTATTTTTTTGATACAATATATATTTTCACTTCATGTTCAACTTTTATATTATGATA
>JADGNM010000188.1 GCA_017883485.1 Methanosarcina sp. | reverse complement strand
AAAAACATGAAAATTGTCTTTGATGAGTATTTGGGGAAATGGAATTATAGAGCCATCCCCGAAGTGAAAGCTTGAAGTTATTTTTTAACCATTCCTAAAAAGCATATCGAATGATTACACAGTAAACCGCAATAATCGGCCACAATAAAATAAAAACAGAGTTAAAGAGCCATACTTGAGAGACTGAACGTAAATAGATAGTTGTGTCGATAGCTAATTTATTACCTGGGAGCGCGGAGGATCACGAATATCCCGACTTTCAAGTAGGGGATGACGTGAACTCTCGCCTCTCTCTGGTTCCGGTCAAACCTCAAATCATCACTTTTCTGTTGAATGATTTTTCTCGGTACCAAGACACAGTAATCGGCGGGCGGCCCAAAGCACACCCCATCTTTTAAGGTGGAATGGCCGCCCGCAATTTGATTAAGAATTGCACATTACTTAATCTACTATCTGGTTGATTTTGTTGTAAAAATCTATTACCAAATTTGTTGCCTCGTTTTCCATGTTCAGATGGAAAATTCGAGTTTGCTTCCCAAAGGGCTTTTCTGTGACAATTCCAGACCCAATCAAAGGGGTGATAACTCTTGATACGCTGGCGTGAGATAATCCAGTTTCCTCTGCTATTCCTGAAAGATAGGTTGGTTCGTTTTGTCGTTCGATCAGATTTTTAAGGACTGTCATCTGTGCAGTTTTCCCAAATATTTTTTCTAATGGATCCATTGTTTTTCATCTCAGAGGTGGCTTTTCTTCATAAGTGATTTTTAGTTCATTAATATTAGATATCCATATATTTATTTCTTTTCTTTAATAAAATATATCAGGTATTTATGTTGCTAATAAAGGTATTTAAAGCAATTGTCAGTCATTTATACTTAAACTAAATAATTTGTAAATATGTTTTTTCTACCTTATAAGTAAAGTGTGAGACAAACCACTTCCAACAAATTCTGCAATATAAGCCTCCAGTCGATGCGTACACCCCAATTAGGTTAATTCCACGGGGGCATATAATTGCAATTCGTTTGAATTTAGTTTCTGTAATTAGTTTGAAGGTTCTTATGCGGGCTAGGTGAAGTTTGGAAGTTAGCAGGCGGTAGTATATAATCTTTATTGGCGGGATGTTAATTGTCCAGGTACTCACGAGAAAACTTCTAGTAACCTCGTCACAAGTTTGAAGCTGGATCTTGAGCATTTTGGCCATCCTTCAGTTCAGGATAGTAAATAACTAGTAGAGTAAGAGTTAAATGAGCGATTTTTGCTTCTTAATCTAAAAAATGGTCAAAAGTTTTATTATATACCTTCTGGTTCTATATTTCTTTATATGGCAGAAGAGAAGCAGATGCGGAGAATTATTCCGGATACGAGTGTCATTATCGACGGGAGGCTTTCTCCCCGTATCAAAAATGGGGAATTCAGGGGCGCTGAAATCGTAATTCCCGAAGCTGTAGTGTCGGAACTTGAAACCCAGGCAAACAAGGGCAGAGAAATAGGTTTCAAAGGGCTCGAAGAACTATCGGAACTTCGCAGGCTAGCAAATATAGGAGAAATTAAACTCCAATTCAGTGGGGTTCAGCCCACACTTGAAGAGATAAAGCTGTCTAAAGAGGGCAGGGTAGATGCCCTTATCCGGAGTACGGCTATTGAGGTAGGGGGGCTATTTTTGAGCGAAGATAGGGTACAGTCTCTCATAGCTGAAGCAAAGGGACTTGATGTCGAATACATGCACCCGAAAGTCCTTGACCCGTCTGAGCTTCCGCCTCTAAAAATTGAGCGTTTTTTCACTGACGATACAATGTCTGTACACCTGAAAAATGGTGTATCCCCTATGGCTAAGAAGGGGCCTGTAAGAGATGTGCGTTATGTAAGGATTCGCGATGAGCCTGTTACTTCTTATGAACTTTCCAGTATTTCCAGGGAACTTATTGAAAGGGCAAGACTGGACCCTGAGTCTTTCATTGAAATGTCCTCTAGTGGGGCCAGCGTCCTTCAAATCCGGAACATGCGAATTGCGATCGCTCGCCCGCCTTTTTCCGATGATATGGAAATTACGGCAGTCAGGCCGACAGTAGTTGTGGATCTTGAGCATTACCGCCTCAGCGACAAATTGAAAGAGCGCATTGTAAGCCAGCGCGGAATTCTTATTGCCGGGCCGCCCGGAGCCGGAAAATCCACTTTTGCAGCAGGGGTTGCCCGCTACCTTAACGACCACGGCCAGGTAGTCAAAACTATGGAGTCCCCAAGAGACCTGCAGGTGCCCCCTGAAATTACCCAGTACTCACCTCTGAACGGCAAGATGGAGAACACTGCTGACCTTTTGCTTCTGGTCAGGCCGGATTATACAATATATGACGAAGTCCGAAAGACAGGGGATTTCCTTATTTTTGCAGATATGCGCCTTGCCGGAGTAGGAATGATCGGGGTAGTGCATTCCACAAGAGCAGTGGATGCTATTCAGCGCCTGATTGGAAGGGTCGAACTGGGCGTGATCCCCCAGGTAGTGGATACTGTTATTTTTATTGATAAAGGAGAGGTTTCAAAGGTCCTGGTGCTTGAATTCACCGTTAAAGTGCCTCATGGGATGACTGAGCAGGACCTTGCAAGGCCTGTAATTATTATTGCAGATTTCGAAACCGGGAGAATTGAATACGAGATCTATACTTATGGAGAGCAGGTTGTGGTCATGCCGATCGGGCCTTCAAGGGAAAACAGGAGACCTGCCTGGAAGCTTGCCGAAGAAGAAATAAAAAATGTTATTGGCAGGTATGCTTCCGGGCCTGTTGAGGTAGAAGTAACCTCGGACAGCAGTGCAATCGTAAAAGTCCGGGGCGAAGAAATGCGAAAAGTTATCGGCAAGGGTGGAAACGTTATTGACCGGATCGAAAATACACTTGGGCTTCATATTGATGTAAGGGAGATGGAAGCAGAAGCACCTAGAGGTGAAAGAGGAGGCAGGCGGTACGCAGCCGAAAGTAGAGCCGCCAAGCAGAAAACCGAGATCTCCGGCCTTGAGGAGGAATCAATACCCTCTTATGTTCGTCCTCTCATAGAAATAAATAAGAAACACCTTATCCTTGAGGTTCCGGAACTTGCAGGAAAAGATGTGGAGATTTTTATTGAAGATGAATACCTCTTCAGCGCAACTGTAAGCCGGCACGGAGAGATTAAACTCAGATTCAATTCTGACCTTGCATCAAATGTTATCGAGGCTCAGGACAGTGGAGAACTGATCGAGATCCGACCAATCTAATAATCTAAGTTTGTCTTTAAGTTTCATTCTTCTTTTCTTTTTCCTGTTAACATTTGTACCATATCCTATATTATCACTTGTTATATATATTTTTGTTTCAAAAGTATTATATACTTCTGAGACCGACTCTATTACAAAGTTTTAGGAGTTTGATTTAATTGATCAAGGTACAGCAGGCAGAACCAGAAATAAGGGAGGACTTACAGGGGAGGATTGAAGTTTTTGACCAAAGCATAAGGAGTTTCGAAAAAAGGCTAAGGGCAGTTGAGCGGCGCCTCTCCCTCGAAAATCCACCCTTACAGCAGGCTGAAAGGGTTTTTTCCAGTACTTTTTCGGATATTCACACTGAGGAGAACGCAGGAGCCATTGCTGCAGGTTCCCCGTTTCTTCCTCAGAGACCGTCAATTGCTCCTGAATCTTCTATTCCTGAGAATTCTTATCTTTCCGGCTCAGTTCCATCGCTTTCGGAAGGAAACATTCCAAATTTTGCGCTTAGCGCAGTAATTCCTTCAGCCAAGGTCTCGAATGCTTCTATGATATCTATGGATAGTTCTTCAGAAGCCTCTTTAACTGGATACAAAATTGTGAATATTAATCATCTCTTCTCCAGCCTTTCCGAAAGCCTCCGTTCTCTTCAGGCTGAGCTATCCGAACTGTCTAACTTTGCCCACAATGACTTGAAATCCGAAATTGAAAAGCTGGATATTGAATTAAAAATCCTCAAGGATAGGGAATAAAAAGAGAATGAATATTTAAAAGGGATCGAGTTGCGTATCGAGACTATTGAGAACCAGAATAGGCTAACTTTCGGTTCAATCAAGATTCCCCTAGAAATCTCAGGAATTGTGGGATCATCAGTTCTTTTCCTTACTGGATTACTTGTATGGTCTGGTCGGTGGGACATCATAAGGTATATAAAGTTTTTTGTCAGGATATCTACTATCTGTATGAAAAACATGTAAAACTCTTGTTATGCTGTTTTAGTAAACTATTAACGTAATTAGTGCTACTTTTGTTATATTGTTAACGTTCATGAACAAGAAAAGAAGAAAATAATAGAAAAAAGATAAGTATGTTGATTAACGGATACATTTGAGTCTTAATTATAAATTAATATAGTATGTAATTCTAAAAAGAGATAAGAGAATGTTTGAGCTATGAGGCTCGCCAAAGTTCGAAGCTCTTACATTCTCGTGCGCCTTATAATCTTAGCCGTTAACGTTTGTACGATTTTACAGTACCTTTCAAAGCTGTCTACTTCTACATTATAGCCATCTGTTCCTATTTCCTGTTCGTTGCAGTCGACCACGTGCACAGGGACAGGTATGTTATCAAAACAGGGAGTAGCATAAATTTTGTAACTCTCTGACATCCACACAGCCTGTAATCCAGATAACTCTTCAACTTTCTCAAGCGTGAAGGTCATACCATTAATTTCAAGTGTCGCCGCCATTTCAAAGTATGGGTCAAGATTTTCCATAGTAAACATTAATGACACCTCTTAAGCAGTTACTGAATTCACATTACCAAAGCGGTCGACTGTTATGCCTTCGAAGAATGGTATGAGATTGTTTTTAATGGCGCGTTGTGTTGGGTCTCTGAGTAAGTAAAAGGAAAAGTCCTTTTGTATTATGCGCGCAGGCGAGAATCCGTTAAACCTGTCTTTTGTTGTTGCGGTCGTGTAGCCTTTGGTATGGAGTTCGTAAGTATTGTCAGCATTCACAATGATGACATCTGTATAATGTAACTTGATACCTATTCTACTATCTTCAAGGAAGTGAGCGACTGTATTGTTAGCTAACTTTGCTATTCCATTCCTTGTGGCTTGAATCATTTGTTCAAGCTGAGAGTATGAGTATACCTTTGAGCCTTGTACCACGTCTAAGACCTCCTTGAAGCCTTAGGCAATGGCTCAGGTTCAACTAAGCTAAAGCACTGCAATGAATCTTCATCTATCTTCAAGAACTCTTTTAATCCACGCTTCAAGCTTACTATGACTTTGTTTGTGTCTTTCTTCTAAGTCTTGACACTGAGCACCTTAAACCTCTGTGCGCTTCCGTCGCTGTTACGTTCATCTAATGCGTATATTGTTGTACCTGCGCGCAGGTTGCGAGCCTGTCCAAGTGTTAGCGTTTCAATCATGTCTTGCACCTTTTATTTGTTCATGATCTTTATGAAGTCATGAAAGGTCCCGGTCCGAAAGGTTCAATATTTAACCTTTTCTTTTTTAGCCCAACTACTCTTATGTTATGCAGTCTAGCTTAAATATCTATAAAATCAAATTGCGGGCGGCCACCCCAACCTAAAGGATGGGGTATGCAAGGGCCGCCCGCCGTTATCTTGGAATTGTTTAGTGTTCTATGACAAG